>JBILTA010000331.1:0-6332 GCA_044371785.1 Pirellulaceae bacterium
GATCATTGCGGATGAAATGGGACTCGACAAACAGATGCATGGTCGTCATGGTCAGATCGGCAAGCGAGAACGGAACGAGATCGGTTATCATGCCGTTCGTACGGGCGACAATCCTGGCGAACATACCATCGTCTTCGGTATGCTCGGCGAAACGATCGAACTGCGAGTGGCTGCGTCGAATCGCGACTGTTATGTCCAAGGTGCGTTTGCTGCAGCCCAATTTCTGCAGGGCAAACCGGCTGGCCTATATTCGATGTCTGACGTCTTAGGACTCGGTTAATCGAATATGGCGAAGTGCGAGAAAGGTTACCTGTGTGTGGTTTGCGGGAAAGAGGTCGAGGACCTGAACGATAGCGAATTGTATTTGCGCTATACCGTCGGTTGGCTCGACCCTGAGAAACTGCACATCGCCGCAGAGCGTCATCTGCTGTGCAATCCTGCACTCGCGCAATTCATTGACGATGAACGCTTTCATGCAATCATGGTTTCAGCGGACGCGTGCAAGAGCCAGCTTGATCCGGAGTTTGTTGCCAAGCGCACAGAACTGCTCACGCGCGGCTATCGCAGGCTACTAGAAATCCAGCACGCGGGTGAGCCTGTGTCAATTACAGACTACCCGCTACCCGAAGCATCCGCTCGATATCGACATAACGACTGAATCTAGAACTCTTGTCGCACAAAATACAAACAAGAGATTGTTAGCATCACCACCACAAAAATCGCATTGGTCCACAATGGAGTCCACGGATCAATCTTATCGCGAGATTGCTCGACATCGGTGGTATTGAGACTAATACCCAACGTATCGGTACCTTGGAGCAAATAGGCGGTTGTTTCATCCAACGCGGCTGGCTTGGGATTAACGATATAAATCGGATTGATAATGAAATCGTAGATCCACTGCACGGTTGTGCGAGGCGAAACTTTCGAATCCACAACGGTGCTGTTTTTCAAATCCCATTTCGAAATCGATCGCACGGAATGTGCAACTAGCAAGTTACCACCCTCTGACACGCAGACCGCACTCGCCTTGCCTTGACCTGCCAGATTCGGCCTGGTGTATTTGAGTGTTGCCGCATCGATAAGCCCAACTTCACCATCTTGGTAAACGACGACAAACTGTTCGCTTTCGCCTAAGTACCATAGTTGTCGCGCCGCTTCGATTTTAGCGCCGGCAACTTCCTGGAACACGTCGGCTTTATTAAGGTCAAATACCTTTGGCAGTTCATTCTCACGCACCAAAAGCCCCTTGCTTGCGCTCACAGCAACCAGCCCGATCAGGTTCTTGTCGCCTTCCAACTTCGCAACTTGCTTTGACTCAAAGCTTTTTTCTTCCCATACAAGCTGTTCCAATTCACCTCGATGATAGAGCCAAACTTGGTTTCCATCGGGCGTTATCGTCATGAAGTCAGGACGTTCGCTGGACCACGTTGGCGACGTAACTTTTTCAAACGGCGTCACTGTCGCCACTTTGGGAATGGAGAAACCGAGAAAAGAGGTAGGAACACTTTCGGCTAATTCGAGTTTCTTTGGATCGAGTCGGAAGATTCCAGATTCAGCCAGAACCAGCATGGTTCCTCGCCACGGCAAAACTTGTCTCATCCCTTCAGGAACTTCGGGGCCAATTTCCGAATCCCAGCGAAAGTCACGAGGCTTGGCCTTTTCCTTCTCTTTTTCGCTGGTTCCTTCCTGCAGATCAACAATGGTCAAATTGCCTCGAGCCCCACGGAAGCCCATTCCACCGCGGCCCGCTTCTGCAAAAACGACTTGTTTGGAATCGGCAAGAAAAACCGGGCCAACAACTTTTCGCCCCGGATCGAAATCGTTGCTGACAGCCCCTTCCCAATCGGCCTTGTCTTTATTCCAAACTCGCAACTGTCCCGCTTCGGTACTCGCCAATAGCTCGCCCTGGTTTTCACTCAAGTTAACGACCTGAGGAAATCTCTCAACCCATGGCTGGAATCCACCACGGACCGCTCCAACAACGAAACAAGCTAACCAGAAAAGAATGGTAAGCACCACCGAGACAATAGCATTCTTCCAGATCACACCAGCCAGCGCAGAAACGGAAAAGAAGATAATGAACACAAATGTGATGACGGGAATAATCGCCAACAAACCTTCATTCCAAATCCCGAATCGCCAACCTGCAATAAAGTACAAACCAATCAACAGATACGTGATATTGAGCAAAATGAAAACCGATCCACCGAAGAACTTTGATAGGAACAACAAAGCTCTGGATATCGGCTTGCTCAAGAGCAAGTGCAACGAACCCGCTTGCAACATATCAGGGATCAATGAAGAGGTGATAATGATGGCTACAAAAACAGCGATCACACCTAATCCGATTTTGATAATCGCTGAGAACGCAAAAAGCTCGACAAATTGATTCGCTTGTCGTCGTGAAACGGGCAATTGATCGAAAAGCTTAAAGCCCGCATACCCCAGCCAAAGCCCGTCACCATTAGCCGGCTGTATAAAAGCACTGTAGGAGTTTTCCAGCAAGCGACGATTGAGTTCCTGTACTTCATCTTCGCCCAGATTTTCAGTCCCCTGGCTAATTAGATCCTTCATATTGCTGCGTTTATCCGCAGTTGGCCAAGCATCTGCTGCGTAAAGATCTTTTTTCTTTAGTACCTCATTGAGCGAATCGATAAGACTCTTAATCGCATCCCGACGAACGGGGCGTTTTTCTTCTTCTGTTTTAGCGTTAAAGGATTTGATGGACTCTACAGACTCTTCCGACAACATGCTCGCAATTCGTTGCTGCGAAGCACTCCCTTTCCCCTCTCGGGCTGCTTCCAGTTGTTTTAAAAAACCGGTCGCATCCTTCAGTTCTTGCGGTCTCAATTCGAACGTCTTCTCTTCCACATATCCAAATGGAGCGATGCCCACCAGAATCAGTGTCCAAGCGGCAAACAAGATCCACAGCATTCGCGAGGCAACTGCCTCATTGAACGAGTCGATTAAAATAGCAAAGTAGGGCTTCATATTTTTATTCTGCGATTGAGAGCGATTAATTTAGTTCACTAGACACTGCGGACACTTAGGTTGCCGCATTCACTCCATCATCTACCACACTCAAGAAGACTTGTTCCAATGTGGGACGATGTGGATCGAGTCGAATGATACTCAAGTTATGACTGCGCAAGCGATCGATACAACGATCGATGGCGGCTTGATCGTGAGTAATCACTTCGGCCCGACAGTAACTTCCGTCCGCCAAAGGAATCACGACTGCCTTAAACTCATGTGCGAGTGCCGCTTCAACACTCGCTTGCGTTGCATTAATTTCCAAACGAATTCGGGCTTCCATCGACTGTGAGAACTGCGAGATCAATTCTTGAATTCGGCCAGCTCCACGCAACTGTCCTTTGGCCATGATCGCCACACGATCGCAAATCAACTCCACTTCCTGCAGAATGTGGCTATTCAAGAAGATCGTTTTTCCTTGCTCTCGCAAATGCGACAGAATCTGCCGGATTTGTGAACGGCCCAGCGGATCCAAACCGTCCGTCGGCTCATCCAAAATCAAAAGATCAGGATCATGAAGTAACGCTTGAGCCAATCCTAATCGCTGTCGCATCCCTTTGCTGTATTTGCGAGCTAACTCTTTCTCGCGTCCTTTAAGGCCGACCAGTTCAAGCAATTCGGCGGAACGTAGATTGATGGTTTTTTCATCGAGACGACTGAGCCGTCCGAAAAATTTTAGAGCACCGATGGCGGTATGATGGCGCGGGACCATCAAGTTTTCGGGCAGATAACCGACGCGGCAGCGGGCCGCTTTCGAACCTGCTGGCAACCCTAAGAGTTGAGCAGTTCCACCCGTACCTCGAATGATGCCCAGTAACACTTTGATCAAAGTGGTCTTGCCGGCACCGTTGGGTCCGAGCAGTCCAAAGACTTCACCCCGATCCACCCGGAGTGTTACCCCCTTAAGCGCCTGAAACTTTTTGCTGCCGAACAACCCTTCACTGTACGATTTTTGCAAACCGTTGACGTCGATGACTGGGACTGCACTCATAAGTGAATATTTTCAGCGAGAAAGTTAAGAACGGAATTGAACCAACAAGTTACTAACAGATTCGCGGTTGAGTGGGAAATGTTGGGACAACTGGCGACAATGTCAAATCAACCTTTGGGATCTTACCCGAACTAACCCCAGGAGGATTCGTTGGTAGCGAAAAAGATTGCCTTGAATTGGCAAAGTAAGCCGCAAATATGTCGATATTTTCTCTATATTGCGACCTATTGGCGGAGATAACCGGCCAGTATAAATAGCCAGCCAATTGCGACCACTAAAACTGCCAAAATCGCCATTCGCACCCAGATCGCCGTGCTCGGATGAGCCCAAACGCGATTCGGAATTGGCTCGGTCGCCGCCGACAGGGATCGCAAGCGATGTTCGGCTTCTTCAAAAAGTGCTGCCTGGCAATTTTCCATCAATCCATACTGCATCGAGTATTCCAAGGCACCGAAGAAGTGATGGTATTTGCCCCAGGGATCGGGGCCAACGGCCTCAAAAAACCAGAATTGTCGTCCGTAACTTTCGTCGGTTTCAGCTTCAAAGAAAACGCACCGAAGATTTTCCACGCGAGATCGTTCCGGGCAGAATTCTTTACGCCACAAACAGTGATGAGCGTGGTCGGTTACCGTCTTCCACGTCTGTTCTGTAAACTGTAAGTGACTGGCATCGGAACGCATTTCGGTGAACTCCGTGCGTATTGGTTACCGGCGAGTTGCGATCGGTTGGCTAGGGACAAGCGTTTAGGTAGTATAGAGATGCTGACCAGACTTCCAAAGCGAGATTTCCAAATTTTCGTTTTTTGCTGACTAGCCAAGCCCATGCAGTACACAAACGTCCCCTACCATTTCCTTTATCCCGAATGAGATCCGAGACACCTCCCAATGTTTGAACGCCGATCTCTTCGCTGGCCAATTACAGTAGCGGTCATCATGATCGTGCTGCTCGTTGCGCTCGCCGTCGGTTGGGTGCTTCTTAATGTCGCAGGTGCCTACAACAACGTCGAACGAGCGACGCTTTATTGGATCTTGCTTTCAGCTGGCTCCACGATTTTCGTCTGCATCTTGCTCGGTATCGTTTTCTATCTGCGATTGAGCATCCAGCAAATTAACCTCAGCCGACGCCAATCCAACTTTATCGATAGCGTGACTCATGAACTCAAAAGCCCTATCGCGTCGCTGAAGCTCTATTTACAAACACTTAATCGTCGCCAAGTCACGGAAGCCCAGCGACTTGACTTCTATCGATCCATGTTAGCTGACGTTGAACGACTGGATCGCTTGATCAATCACTTGCTGGAAGCTGCCCGTTTAGAACGCACGAAAACTCCCGTAGATTCCGAAACCATTTCCCTCGGTGATGTCATACAGCACGCGATTCAAGCCGCTTGCCAACGATACAACGTCCCCACAGAATCAGTAACCTCACAGGTCGAAATGCTCGAAACGGTGGGCTCACTACCCGACATGAATATGTTGATCGGTAATATCATCGATAACGCCGTAAAGTACTCCTCATCGCCACCGAAAGTAGAAGTACAACTCGATCGAATCCCCAACCGCGATTGGTGGCGGCTTAAGGTAATCGATAATGGTCCAGGTATTCCGCGCGCCTTTCGACGCAAAGTATTCGGGAGATTTTATCGCGTCGGTAGCGAACTAGAGCGGAGCAAGCCAGGTACTGGTTTAGGCTTGTTTATTGTGCACACCTTGGTTCGAAGATTGGGTGGTAAAATCCAAATCTTGGATGCACCTACCGGCCCAGGTACACAAATCATCGTCCAGATACCTTTGCGGCAAACCGAGAAAATCATTGATGCCAACTCCCAAGCCGCAACTACGATCAAGACTAACGCCCCAACGACACCCTCTGCCTGATCTTGTAACGATATGAGCTCACGAAAACATATTCTGATCGTTGAAGATGAACAGCATCTAGGAGTTGGGATCAAATACAACCTAGAAGCAGAAGGGTATCGCGTCACCTTAGTCAATGATGGTCCCACCGCACTAAAGCTTATCCAAGGCGATAGCAACATCGATCTGATGATTCTCGATTTGATGCTTCCTGGCATGAGCGGCTATGCTGTTTGCGACACGCTTCGCAACGCGGGCTATGACATGCCTATACTCATTTTGAGCGCTCGCAGTCTTTCCGAAGATCGAACTCGGGGCTTTGATGTCGGAGCGAATCAATATCTTACCAAGCCCTTCGATCTTGACGAACTGTTAAGCCGCGTGAAAAATCTGTTACGCCTGAGCCCAAGGGATCGCGGTCGGGCTCCACGTGAAGTACGCCCTAATTT
>JBILTA010000332.1:0-6290 GCA_044371785.1 Pirellulaceae bacterium
ACTCGAACCTTGCAAATAGATATCAATGGCTCGGGCTGCTCCACGTCCTTCATTGATCGCCCAAACGACAAGCGATTGACCGCGACGACAATCGCCCGCCGCAAATACCTTATCAATATTGGTGCGAAACTGACCATGTTCCGCTGCGTAATTGCTTCGCCCATCTAGGGTTACGCCAAGTGCACTGGCCACGTAATTCTCGGGGCCCAAGAAGCCCATCGCCAGCAAAACCAAGTCCGCTTCAAAGATTCGTTCGCTGCCAGGAACCTCGCGGAACTTCATGCGGCCATCTTCTTTGTACCATTCAACGGTAA
Organism: Pirellulaceae bacterium; assembly: GCA_044371785.1. Classification (GTDB taxonomy): domain Bacteria; phylum Planctomycetota; class Planctomycetia; order Pirellulales; family Pirellulaceae; genus JAFLCP01. The sequence continues at coordinate 315 of JBILTA010000332.1, forward strand.
CCGCCTTGATGCCCCCCACTCCACCTTGTCCATTATCGACAAAACCTTTGGACAGAACGTTGTATTGACGCGGATCAGCACCATATTTGGCTTCCGCTTCTTCATGACCATAATCAACGCGGAAAATACGAGGCCATTGGGGCCACGGATTGTCTTCCGCTCGATCCACCGGAGGCCGATCCATCAACTCAAAGTTCACCAACGAAGTGCATCCATGACGCAGGCTGGTCGCGATACAGTCGGTTCCCGTATCACCACCCCCCACCACGATCACGCGTTTGCCCTTGGCAGAAATGTATCGACCATCACGATGTTGCGAGTCGAGCAAGCTCTTGGTGTTCTGCGTTAAAAACTCCATTGCGAAGTGAATTCCGGTAAGCGAACGACCATCGATCTCAAGATCGCGTGGCTTCGTCGCCCCAGTACTCATCAATACGGCATCAAAGTCCTTCACCAGTTCATTCGGATCAACCGTCTTGCCAACGTCAGCCCCCGTTACGAACTGAACCCCTTCCTCTTCCATCAATCGCAGGCGACGATCGACGACTTCTTTGGAAAGTTTCATGTTCGGAATACCGTACATTAACAGACCACCGATACGATCAGCCCGTTCGAAGACCGTTACCGAATGCCCAACTTTATTGAGTTGATCGGCCGCCGCTAACCCAGCAGGTCCGCTGCCGATGATCGCTACCTTCTTACCGGTTCTTTCCGAAGGTGGAGTCGCAGTGACCCAACCTTCCGCAAAAGCGCGATCAATAATGGAGTTCTCAATGTTCTTGATAGTGACTGCAGGACTGGTGATCCCCAATACGCACGCGCCTTCACACGGTGCGGGACAAACCCTTCCAGTGAACTCCGGAAAATTATTGGTTTTATGCAGCCGTTCGATGGCTTCCTTCCACCGTCCGCTATAAACCAAGTCGTTCCACTCGGGAATCAAATTGTCGATGGGACAACCGGTGTTGGATTGGCAAAAAGGAATACCGCAATCCATGCAACGTGCGCCTTGTTTGCGCAATTCATCTTCGTTCGGATCGGTGTAGATTTCGTCATAGTCATTCAATCGCACAACCGGCAAACGCCATGGCACCTTCTTGCGATCATATTCCTTAAAACCAGTCGGCTTTCCCATCGATCCACTACCCTTCTCACTACGAACTATTAATTTATCTTTGGTTTAAAATGTCCGCCGCGATCGATTTGAGCGACGGACATATGCGGACGAACATTGGCTAAAGATTAATGTGCTTTCGCTGTCGTGCCCGTTTTCGCTGCAGCTTGTCTCAACTCAAGCAATACTCGTTTATAATCGGTTGGCATGACCTTCACGAACTGCTTCAAGCTGCTTTCCCAATCCGCTAACAGGGCCGCTGCTACAGTGGACTCTGTGAATTGAAGATGGCGCTCCACCAATCCCTTCAATTCATTGACATCCTCTGGAGCTTCAACCGCTTCAAGCTCTACCAGCTCTAGGTTGCAACGAATGCGGAAATCCCCATCTCGATCCAACACATAGGCAACACCGCCTGACATACCAGCAGCAAAGTTACGGCCTGTGCGTCCAAGGATCACAATGCGACCACCGGTCATGTATTCACAACCATGATCACCAACACCCTCAATCACTGCCACGGCACCGCTGTTGCGCACACCAAAACGCTCCGCTGCCCGACCTCGCAAGAACGCTTCTCCCATGGTCGCGCCGTATAAACAAACGTTACCAACCAAGATGTTATCCTCAGCTGCAAAGGTGCTTTGACGGGGAGGATAAACGATCACTCGTCCCCCCGACAAACCTTTACCTACGTAGTCGTTGGCGTCCCCTTCCAACTCAAGCGTAACTCCATGAGCCAAGAATGCACCCAAACTTTGACCAGCCGAACCATTCAACTTGATGTGAATTGTGTCCGTTGGAAGTCCTGATTGACCATAACGTTTTGCCACTTGATGGCTGAGCATCGTACCGACGGTTCGATTGATGTTGACGATTTCCGTTTCAATCTTCACTGGCTTGCGATTCTCAAGCGCATCCTTCGACAGCTCGATCAATTTATTGTCGAGAGCTAACTCCAAGCCATGGTCCTGAGCTTGCACGCAGCGCACCTGTACGCTGCTATGTGGCCGCTTCGCCATCGTGAGCACCGGTGTCAAATCAAGCCCATCTGCTTTCCAGTGTGCAATCGCTTTGTTCGCATCCAAACAATCGACGCGACCAATCATTTCGTTGATCGTGCGGAAGCCAAGTTGCGCCATAACCTGGCGTAGATCTTCAGCCACCATGAACAGGTAGTTCACCACATGCTCCGGCTTACCCGCGAACTTCGCTCGCAATTCTGGGTCTTGTGTGGCCACGCCAACGGGACAAGTGTTGAGGTGACATTTACGCATCATGATGCAGCCGAGCGTTATCAAAGGTGCAGTGGCAAAGCCGAATTCTTCAGCCCCCAATAACGCAGCAATCGCTACGTCGCGGCCGGTCTTCAAACCGCCGTCCGTTTGCAATACCACGCGACTACGCAAGTCATTCAAAACCAGCGTTTGGTGCGCTTCCGCAATACCCAACTCCCACGGCAACCCAGCATGCTTGATGCTCGTCAATGGCGAAGCACCCGTTCCACCCACATCGCCGGCAATCACAATATGCTCGGCATGAGCCTTAGCCACGCCCGATGCAACCACACCAACACCCACTTCGCTTACCAGTTTCACACTGATACGAGCCGATGGGTTCGCGTTCTTCAAATCGTGAATAAGCTGAGCCAAATCCTCAATCGAATAGATGTCGTGATGTGGAGGTGGACTGATCAAACCTACGCCTGGTGTACTGTAACGTATACGAGCGATGTTCTTATCAACTTTGCCACCAGGCAATTCACCACCTTCGCCTGGCTTAGCACCTTGCGAGATCTTGATCTGCAATTCATCCGCGTTGGCAAGATATTCGATCGTGACACCGAAACGTCCCGATGCCACTTGCTTGATCGCACTACGTTTTGAATCGCCATTAGGGAGAGGTTGGAATCGAACAGGGTCTTCGCCACCTTCACCCGTGTTGCTCTTGCCCCCGATCCGGTTCATGGCAATCGCCAGCGTTTCATGTGCCTCGGCACTGATCGAGCCAAAGCTCATCGCGCCGGTACAGAATCGCTTTACGATATCCTTGGCGGGCTCAACTTCGTCGACCGAAATTTCAGGGCCCGCAATACCTTTGCGAAACTCTAATAGACCACGCAATGCATAACGTGTTTTATTGCTCGAGTTAATGTGCTCGGCAAATCGCCAATAAGCGTTTTTGTCGCCAGCCCTCGCGGCCACTTGCAGATCGGCAATCGCTTGCGGATCCCAACCATGATGTTCGCCCTGAGCCCGCCAATGGAACTCACCAGGGTTAGGCAACACTGGCAAACTCATTTTCGCTTCATGAGGGAAACCCAGCTCATGTCGACGCAGAGCCTCTTCGGCTAAAACATCAAAACTTACGCCTTGAATGCGGCTAGCAGTTCCGACGAAGCACTTATCGATCACTTCGCTCTTTAGACCGACCGCCTCAAAAATCTGTGCGCCCTTATAGCTTTGCAGGGTACTGATACCCATCTTAGCCATGACTTTGAGCATACCTTTGGCAACTGCCTTACGGTAAGCCAAAACGACTTTATCGTCATCGTATTTATCGCCGGGCAACAAACCCTCTCGAATCGATTGCCACAATGACTCGAATGCCAAATACGGGTTAATCGCATCAGCACCATAACCAATCAACAAACAATGATGATGGACTTCGCGCGCTTCACCTGTTTCGAGAACAATTCCGATTCGCGTTCGCTTCGCTTGACGTACCAAATGATGATGAACTGCGCCAACAGCAAGCAGTGAACTGACTGCAACTCGCTGAGGACCAACTTGGCGATCACTCAAGATCACCAAGGTGTAGCCCTCATCGATCGCTTGCTCTGACTCCTGGCAAATACGATCCAAAGCCTTGGTCAAACCATGCCGACCTTCACTGCGATCATAGGTGATGTCGATCATCTTCGTTCGCCAACCACGTTTGGTCATGTGCGCTAACGCGGCCAACTCTTCGTTGGTGAGAATCGGATGAGGAATCAACAAACGATGGGCGTGTTCGGGTGACACCGACAATACGTTTTGCTCGGGGCCAATGTAACACTCCAATGACATGATCACTTCTTCGCGAATCGAATCGATCGCCGGATTGGTCACCTGCGCAAAGAGCTGCTTGAAATAATCATAGATCATGCGTGGCTGATCGCTTAAACAAGCGAGAGCCGAATCATTACCCATCGAACCCACTGGGTCACGAGCTTCCTTGATCATCGGCAAGAGCATGAACTGCATCGTTTCGACAGTATAGCCAAACGCTTGCAGACGAGGCATCAACGATTCCGGATGAAAACCGTGTGGTTCGCTCTTGGGTGAAAGTTCATCAAGGGTAATTCGTTGCTCACGCAACCACGGCCCAAAGCTGCGTCGGGCAGCGTACTTGGCCTTAAGCTCTTCGTCAGGAATGAGTCGACCTTCTTCAAAGTCCACCAAGAACATACGACCTGGTTGCAAGCGACCTTTTTCTTTGACGAGCGCTGGATCGATGGGCAAAACACCCACTTCGCTAGCCATAATCACTCGATCATCATGCGTAAGATAATATCGGCTGGGTCGCAAACCATTTCGATCTAAGGTCGCTCCAATCACTTTACCATCGGTGAAAGTCATCGAAGCTGGACCATCCCACGGTTCCATCGTGCAGCTAAAGAACTCGTAGAAAGCTCGCTTCTCTTCGCTCATCGTTTCATGCTTTTGCCAAGCTTCTGGAACCATGATCATCATGGCTCCTGGCAAGGTGCGACCGTTCATCAACAAAAATTCGAGCACGTTATCGAACGTACCGCTGTCGCTACATTCTGGCTCAACGACAGGAAACAGTTTGGTGATTTCTTCGCCATAGAACTCGCTTTGCGCAGTTCCTTGACGAGCTCGCATCCAGTTAACGTTGCCCCGCAAGGTATTGATTTCGCCGTTATGGCTCATGAAACGCAATGGCTGGGCGCGGTCCCAACTAGGGAACGTGTTGGTGGAAAAGCGGCTATGAACCATCGCCAAATGCGTTTCAAAATCCGGATCTTTGAGGTCGGGATAATAAGGCAAAATTTGACAAGGCCGCAACATCCCCTTGTAGATCATCACTTTGGTCGACAAACTGCAAACATAGAACATCAACCGCTGCTTGAGATTCTTGTCGTTTCGAAGAAGATGACTCGCTTGCTTACGCGCCATATAAAGACGACGCTCGAAAGTATCTCCCTCTAAACCTTCGGCGGCAGCCACAAAAATCTGCTCGATATGCGGCTCACCTCGCCGAGCGCTCGGACCGATATCGGCTAAATCTGGCTCGACAGGAACTTTGCGCCATCCCACAACCGCCTGCCCTGCCTCGCGGATGAGTCGCTCAAGCTGCTCCTTGCAATAGGTCCGTTCACTGCTATCGCGTGGCAAAAAGACCAAGCCTGCTGCAAATTTCCCTGGCGCAGGGAGATCAACTCCCAGATCACGTTTCGCAACTTTTTGCAGAAATTTATGCGGCAATGCGGTGAGAATACCCGCACCGTCACCGGTGTTGGGTTCGCATCCGCAACCACCTCTGTGATCCATATTCTGCAGAATCGTATCCGCATCCAATACGATCTGATGACTCGGTTTACCTTTGATGTTTGCTATGAAGCCGACGCCGCAGCTATCCTTCTCCAATTCAGGGTTATATAAACCGTGCTTTTCTGGAAAGCTGTGGTAATCGCTCATCTCTCTATCTCCCATCTCTCTCCTCACCCATCCAATGAGCAGCTTATACGCCGCTTCGTCAATTTTTATTTTTGTGGTCTTCGACCCTTGAAAAACCCAATCCCATCCCAGACGCTCAAAGCAATCGCGAGGCTTATGCCCCTGCCACCGCACCTGCGT
>JBILTA010000333.1:0-6289 GCA_044371785.1 Pirellulaceae bacterium
CGGACTCTGAACTTGATCGAGGTAAAAATCCTTAAGGGCAGAGTTTCGCAAACCTGGAACAGGTTTATCAGCAATACCAAAGAGTCCTTGGGCTGTTCCCTTTGGGGCAACTATGAGTCAGTAGTAGCGAACAACTCTCCCTTTCCATTGAATTCAATCGCACCAAGCCCGAACACGATTCTCCCGTTTTCGTCCCGATCCACGCCAAACAGTATACGACAACCGGGAGCCTTCCAAACTAGTGCGTCCAGGTTTCGAATCATGGTTTCCACGGTACCGATTAGACAAGGCTGGCCAGCATCGTATAGCAGTAACCCGTAAGTGCACCGGCCAATTGTCGTACTCATGGCCCATGCAACGGCCTCATCGTCACTAACCTTGTTCCATTCAAGTGTAGTTGAAGGGATTTTGTCCCAGTTGATGATCGTAGCCCAATTTCGTAGTGGGAATGATTGTTCCAAGTACCGTTCTGCATCCGTAGAAACGGTGGAATCAAGCCGATCAACCTTTCCTGATTCGATGAATGAGCGAATATGTTCGTCATCAACGTAGTGGTCAATCATAAAGCTAGTTCCCAAATCCATGCTTGAGCAACTCAATGTAGTCATCCCATGTTCCGCCCGTGATCTTAACAGCTCCGTATATCCATTCCTTTCGCTTAACCCCGCCTTTTTTATCCCACCAGTTTACGTGGTAACCCTTGGTAGGATCCGGATCCCAATCCAGTCGCCAACCTCTTAGCCCATCTGGGCTTTGTCTTCCAACGACCCATCCTTTTTTTGGTCCAACTTCGGAGACAAATGGAATAGCATCGTCGCCCAGGCCCGATAATTCAGCTGCGCGGCGCCGTGCAGCGATTGAACTTGCGGCATCCTCAATATGCTCTGTAGCACGAGTGAGCCCACGCGCCGCTCTACTACTTGGGGCATGGGTGTCGAACTACCTATCTAATGCACACCCGAAATCCTCGCCATTTTCCTCTTTCTTTTGGATCGGCATACGCTCGTCTCGAAGCGCTGTTCGCATAGTCTGTGGTACTGAACGGACTCCAAAAGCAATCGCTACGTGTAGAACGAACAATCGGGCTTCCCTTTCCTACCCAATCAATCTGGTCACCAACTGGATATCGGGAAAAGGGATCAAAACACCATTCCTCGACGTTTCCGAGCATATCATGAAGCCCCCATGCGTTTGGTTCTTTTAGGCCAACCGGATGAGTTTTTCCATCGCTATTTCCAGCATACCAAGCAATTCTATCGAGATCGTGCTCAGAATCACCACTATAAAAAATCGTGCTTGTCCCCGCGCGACATGCATACTCCCACTGAGATTCCCATGGTAGCTGAGCTCGAAGCGCCCCAGGAAAAGTGTCTGCAATGATTGAGTTCAGCCCTGCGCAGAATGAAGCTGCATCGTGCCAAGATACGTTTTCAACTGGGCAATCCGAGGGCTCGTTTGAGTGAAAGCTAGGATTTGTGCTCATGATCGCCATCCACTGCGACTGAGTTACTGGGTATCTTCCAATCCAAAAGCCTTGTGTAAGTTCCACTCTGAACGGAGGGCGTTCCTCTTTTAAGTTTGCCGGCTCATCGTCCGATGCTCCCATCCTGAAACATCCGGGTTCAATCCAAACGAACTCCATGGTGGAGCAGTCTTCTTTGCCTTTAAGTTCGACCAGTGTAGTTCTCAAGGTATTCGTAGTCATGGTTGCGTCGCATCTCCTAATGATCGTACTCTCTTTCCAGTAGCCGCCTGAATGGCATCCAGCACAGCTTGTCTCGCACTCTCGGGCGCAAAATCGTTCAGACCAAACTTACGATTGACGCCGATCGATTTGAACGCAACAGCGATTTCATCGCTACTTGTGTAGAATGCTGTGAATCCAACTGACTTCGCTCTATCAACATCGACAAATTTCTCTAGGGCGGCTTGCACTTGAACGTGCCCGCCAGTCCGACGAACAAAAACTCCCGGTTTCTGTCCGTTTAGCAAAACCGTCCCCTCACTTGGACGCATCAAGAACTTACCGCTTGCAGAATCAAACACCCCAGAGAAGACCTGAGTTGGGCCAGGACCAAAGTCGTCCAACCTAGTTGCCACTCGTACGCTAGCTTTTTCACCAATGTTTGAAAGCAGACCCCCTGTTCCCTTTGGGGCATTGTCCATTAACTTAACCAATTCGTCCACATGCTCAATCACTTCCTGGTTAGCTTTTGCCGCTAACCCTGCTTTACCAAGATGCCGTAAATGAAGAAGCTTGCCTAATCCAAGTGTCAGGATTTCAAGAGCGATTGCGTCCTGATAGTACGCCACGTTTGCGTCTAGTTCGGGCCCATCCAATAGTAAATCCTTAGGTAGATGCAACATGTTATCATACAAATACGGCGTTCCAGAAAATCCTGGTGTAGGAAAGTAATAGTAAGTTGTTGGATTCGTCGACATGTATTTTTCAAGTCGTCGTTTGTTAACCGTCCTTACAAGGTCAGCCTCTACATCCAAGGCCTTAACAAGGTCGGATTTGAGCGATTCCAGAATCGAATTGAGTTTCCGTTTTTCGGACAAATATCCCTCACGATCCTCATCTGTTAGAAAATGTCCTGGATTCATTTGCCCAGATACAAGAAGCCCTTCTTTAGGTGACATGGCTGCATCTATGATTATGATTCTTCTATTAACTTCGCCGGCAGACAATTTCAGAAACGCTATTGTCTCCTTTAAACGCGTGTGGAAAGCGACCATCTCAGCGTCGGTATAGTTTGCAGCTGAAAAGGACGGGTAAGAATTTGGTAGACCACTTCGATTGAAATCCTCAAGTGGAGGTAGCTCAGGGAGACCCGTTTGATTCTCATCGACTACTGACGATTCTTCCTCTAATGTCTCATCAAAAAAGTAGCCATACCGACTTTTTGGTCGGTTTCCATATGTCTGAGTATCTTTGATTTCTTGACCTCTCGAATTGCCTTCTTCCCATCCCGTTCCCTCCGGCTTATCTCCCAACAAATTCCCAACCCCATTTTCCCAGTTCGCATACACATTCGAGGTGGCGACGTTATAGGTTTCGCGGGATTGGCCTTCGGTGAAGAGTAAGTCGGTGAGCGAATCGCGGCTGGAGAGTTGCCAATCTTCGATTGCATCGAGCATGGCTGCATCATGCGCCGCTTGGGCACTGGCACGTGAGGTCGAGTAAGCAGCTTGGGCATTTGCGGCTGAGATGGCTTTGACGGTCCAAGGGGAGGTACCCAGTGTGGTCGAGCCGCTGAGGGTATTGGCCCAGGAGGTGTCGCGGGCGGCGTAGTACTGCGCGTCTTGAGTCGCAATCGCACTGCGGCGTGTGGCCCCTTCGACTCCGGTGTCACCGTTGGAAGATTCTGAACCGTACTGTGCATCAAGCGAAGCAACCGTTTGATCGTAGGTGCGTTCAGCCCCTGCGATCGAAGCTTCTTTGTCTTTGGTCGCTTGCGCCAACGTGGAATTGAGTTGGGTTAATGCCGTTTGCTCTGCACTCGTGCGAGCGGCTTCGGCATTCGCAGTCGCTGTGCTATGAGCACTATTGGCATTATTGACCGCCGTCGTATGAGCTGATTCGTTACCAGTGAGTTGCTTTTGCAAATCCGCATCCGCTAATGCGATCTCTTTATCGCGATCAGCTCGCAGCGTCGCTTCGGCTGCGGTTTCACCGATGGTCATTAACGTCGACAAATATTGCTCGCGGGCTGTGGCGGTCGTCGTTTCATACGCCTGAATCGCCATGCCAACCGTCGATGCATAAGTAACACCCGCATTCTTCACTCCCGTCGTACGCAGCAGAATATTGGAAGTAGTGTTATTGGTGTAGGTGGTCTCGATCCCGCCAATATCAACACTCCATTGCAGATAGTTCGGTATCTCGTTCTGCCACCACTGTGCCTTGAGTTCTGCGATACTCGCTTGAGATGCATCAGCCCCTAGATTCGAGGTATTGGCCAGCGTCCGGCGCACATTGCCACGTGCTACCAGATCGCCCGCTGTATGTGTTCCCCAAGCCTGTGCGGTACCATTGCGCCACACATTGTCGGCGGTGGTAATCGCCTTACGGAGATCGTTGTCGGCTTGCGTATAGAGCAAGGTTCGTGCACCGATGATCGGAGCAGCCGTATCGGTGTACGTTTTCTCATCACCAGTGAGGTTCGTAATATAAGTCTTGCCCGTTTGCCCCATGTCGGTGATTGCGTCCCCGACCGAACCGATTTGCGCCACCCCTTCGGTGTAAGTCAAATTGGCATAGGCCACCCGCGAATTACGCGTTACCTGAGCTAGCGCATCTTGATACGCTTTCTCAACAGCTGTCGTTGCGGCCCCTTCGTCTAAACTAGCCAACGCAACCTGATAGGCTTTCCAAGCTGTTGCGGCATCGACAGCGGCCGTTTTCTCGACGGCTGCCGAAGTACTCTGAATATTCGCCCCAGAAGTATCCAGGTCAGTGCTCAAATCGTTGGACGTATTGGTACTCGATGTGGCATATTGATTCTCACGCTGAGTCGCCGAAACCGCAAGTTGAGTTTCTGGCGACGCGATCGACTGAATAAACTGCACGTCCGAATCTGCCTGCGCATTGTCTCGCACCGTACGGTCAAACCACGCTGCAATCTGTCTCCCCGCATCAACCAATGCAGTGGTTGTAATCATGGCAGTTCGTGCCGGTGCGTATTGGGATGCCCAAGACCCACTGGCATTGGCAGTAACGATGTCGCCGCAGTTCCACAAAAGCACACTGCTCCCCGACTGAACGCTCGATGTCACCCAGTTCGCTTGAGCGGAAGCTTGTGATCCGGTTCGTGTGGCATCTGCGTTCGCAAATGCTGTGATCCAGTTCACGTCTGCCGTTCCAGCACTGGCCAGACTACCGCGCAAAGCGGTTGCAGAGGCAACATCCGCCGTGGTCACTGCTGCCTGCGTTCCTTGAGTATGGGGAACGGTTAGACTATTGATCGTTGTCGTAAGGGTGGAATCAATCGTATTGGCCGTCGAGGTATACGTTGCACTGGCAGAATTCTGTGAAGTAATCTCTGCAATGAGATTCTGCCCTGAGGCCGTGGCGGCTGCAATTGCCGCATCTCCGACATCACCGGCTCGTGTAATGTTCGAGGCCATTTCACTCCCCTTAAACACCGTTGTGGCTTGAGCAATTGCCGACTCAGCTGCCGTTATGGCTGCTTGAGTATATTGATCGATGTGCTTCTGCTTAAGCGCTGATCCCGTTGCCTCTGCTAGGGTAACTTTTGCGGTTTGCACCCGCAGCATATGAGCCACTTCTGCAGCGGCAACGCTATTGCTGGCTGTCACACGGACACTCACATCTTCCTTCGCACGATTGATGCTCGCTTTCGATGAATCCTTACCGAGTGTGGCGAGAGCTGTGCCAGCCTGCTTATTGCTAGAGGTTGAGATTTGCACCGAACCATTCGTATACTGCAACTCAGCCGTATTGAGTTGATCGACCAAGTTCTGGTCAGCAGTGTTCAGCAAGGTCGTAAGCTGGAGATTATCATTTTTGGCCGCCAGCGTCCTGGTCTGAAAAGCGTTTCGGCGTGTAACATACTTTGCGGCATCTGCCGTTGCCACCGCGAATTGCAAATTCGTTAACGGGCTTGCTCCAGCAAGATGCACGGTTTCTTTGCGCACTCGATGATTTTCTGCCAAGGTACTTTCATATCCAGCCCGAGCATCGACTTTTGAATAGGTTAGGTCGCCGCTGGCTCCCACTTGACCGGTATAGAACGCGTTAACGATCCCCGTCAAATCACTGCTTAGATCTGCAGAGTCAGCAGAAACATTGGAAATGAAAGTCTTATTGGCTTCTTGCACCGTATCATTGGCGGTGGATGATGCGTTGGCTCCCGATGTAACGAAAGTATCGCCGCTGGTTTTCATCGAAGTTGCGGCTGCGATATCCGCTGTGCCCGCTGCACTTACCCACGTCAAATAAGGGGCGGAAGAATCAGTAACTCGAGTCTTTTCCGCTTTGGCTGTTTCGACCGTCCTAACTCGAATGGCCTCACCTTCGGCCGTACGCTGTGCGAGCAGCAACGGCTCTCGCAGAGTTGCGATCTGTGCATTGACCGTTGCCACCGAGGAAGCATAATCAGCTTGCGCGGTTGCCCATTCAGCGGAAGTGATTTGATTATACGTAAATTTAGCCTGAGCAATGGCAAGATTCTTGCGAGCATAAGCAAGTGCGGGCTCAGCATTCTTGAGTACGAGGGCTTCCCCGTGCAAGAAATCACGTAGTGCATCGGCGTCTGCAATCTTT
>JBILTA010000568.1:0-4021 GCA_044371785.1 Pirellulaceae bacterium
TTCGGCATGCTTTACGGTGCCAACTAGTTTATCGTTTTCGTAGAACTCGATTTTCTGATATTCCGTTTTGGGTATCGAGAGGATCAGTGGGACGTTCATAGCGAAGCCAGCGTCGCGACCGGGACGCAGTTTATAGCGAACAACGATCGTTCCCTTTTCCATTCGTATACTGATGTTGCTGATCGTGGGTTCCGATGTGCCTCGATAAATGGTGGCAAGGACCATACGTCCGTCAAATGTTTCGGGAGTGACAAAGTTTTGTTTTTTGGTGGGGCCAAGACCCAGCGCGGCGGTTCCAAAAACGGCTTCGTATTTTTCGAGTTGGTCGAAGGCGAGAAAGGACTTATTCCCTTTGAGGCCGGAGTCATTTCGTTCGAAATGGCCTTCATGCTGAATAAAGGCGATTCGGTCGTTTTGCTCGACCGTTGCTGCACTTGAAAGCCAGCCGCATGCTATACAGCTGAGCAATGTAAATGGGAAAAATATGGCTCGGATCAGGCGCATAGGGGGTTCCTAAATCATTTGGAAGGGGGAGTAACGAGTGAGTTTAACGTTGCTTGGGGATGTAGACGAGGCTTGCCCTAGCGCGGTTCCCGAAAATCGGTTTTCCGAATCGTCTAAAGTCTCTTGTAAAAAAGTGACGAAACGTCAATAATACAAACATGGCTACGATTTCTCGAAAACAGCGCGAAATCCAGGAACGCGAGAAGCAGATCCTGACTGTTGCCCGGTCCATTTTATTGGCCGACGGGTACCATGGGCTTTCTATGGACCGATTGGCGGGAGAAATGGAATATGCCAAAGGGACGCTTTACAATCATTTCGACAATAAGGAAGACATTGTAGTCGCCTTAGCGTTGCAATCGATGGAACTACGCCGGCGGTTATTTGAGTTTTCCTCGATGATTCGTGCGAATACACGTTATCGCTTGGCCGCGATTGGGTGTGCGTGCGATTTTTTTGCTGCAGAATGCAGAGAGCATTTTGCGATGGAGCAGATGTTGCGAAATGGTGCAATCCTAGAAAAGTCTACGGAAATTAGGCAGGGATTGGTACGTCAATGCGAGCATCGTGTGATGGCAATTGTGGCGGGTGTAGTGCGTGATGCGGTGGCCAGCGGAGATTTGGATTTACCTTCGGGACTGGCACCGGAAGAATTCGTTTTCGGGTTTTGGTCGCTGATGTTTGGAAGTCAGATATTGGTTGCAACCAGTCCCGCGATGAACGAAATTGGCGTAGAGGAGCCGACCCGAACGATCCGTTTTCATGCTTGGACCTTGATGAACGCCTACAATTGGAAGCCATTCTATTCGTTTGAAGAAACCCAACAGCAGCTCGAAGAAGTTCGGCATAGGCTATTTTCCGAAGTGGAACGATAAATGAACCTTGAGATTTTTTTTGGGACCAACTTGACGCAGCGTCAAAAAATGACGCGTTGGTTAAGTTTCGGTTTAGTTTCAGCCCTTGCCGGAACTGCGAGTTTCGCCAGTTACCACGTGCTTTTTGCTGCTTCCCAAGCAGTCCCCGTCGGGCAAGAGAATCCACCGCTTACGGACTCACCCAAGAGTAATGAAGAAGGGGCTTTGTCGGCTGATGATACAGCTGGTCCGATTACCGTAGCCGTTGCGCCCTTGAGCAGCTTTAAGCCGGCAGTTGTTCCGACGCGACTTACGGGGATCGTGGCCGCTGCGAGGACAAGCCAGTTGTCAGCCAAGCAACTCGGGCGAGTTGAAAAAGTTCATGTGGATATTGGCGACAAAGTCCAAGCAGGACAAGTTTTGGTGGAACTCGATATGGGGCCACTCAGAGCGGAACGAAAGGTCTTGGAAGCGAATTTGTCGGCAGCTGAAGCCTTGCTGACCGAATTGAAGCGGGGCCCTCGCGAGCAAGAAATCGCACAAGCAAAAACACGAGTCGACGAGGCAGATGCGAATCTCAAATATCGGGAGGCAATGCTGAAACGCTCCGAACAACTCAAGATATCGAAAACGATTTCGCAACAAGAATTCGATGAATCCTACACGGCCTTTTTGGTAGCCCAAGCCCAGCTTGAAAGTCAACGTAAGTCGCTTGACTTAATGGTGGAAGGGACAAGAAAGGAGCAAATTCTTGGGCAGGAGGCCGCAGTGGCTGGCTTGAACGCGCAAATCGCTAAAGTGGATGTGCATTTGGGAGAGCAGCGTATTGTTGCGCCTTTCGAGGGCCGCATACAGAAGCGGTTGATCGATGAGGGGACCGTTGTTAATCCGGGCGTCGCCATTCTTGAGATTGTTGAGGATGAAGCGAAGGAAATACGAGTTGGGGTACCGACGGAAGTCGCCGAACAACTTTCGATGATGGATATCCGCCTGTGTTTAGCGGGCGAAGTGGTACGAGGGGAGGTTGTGCGTATTGCTCCGGCAATCGATGAGCGAACACGGAAGATTGAAGTTGTGTTGCGGCCTCAGGCCACACCATCTGTAAGTGCGGTGGTTTCAACGAAATATGCTGACAACACATCCTCCAAAAAAACGACCGGTTCAGCTTGGTTGATTGGGAGTGCAGTGACTGTTGAAGTTCGAAAAGGTGGCATCGAATCAGGGTTATGGGTGCCAGCTCAATGTTTAGCATCGGGGACACGGGGCCTGTGGAGTGTGTATCTTGCGACTCCTCAGATAGACGAGGCAGGGAGCGAGATTTCGCGAGTGCAGCGATGTGAAGTTGAAGTGCTTCGAAATGCAGGAGATTGGGTCGAGATTCGTGGTCCCCTCAAAGGTGATGAACGTTTGGTGGTTAGTGGTATTCATCGACTTACTCACGGGCAGTTGGTGCGCGCCGAGCAACAACTGGTTTCTGTTCCTACCAATTTAGATGCGGAGTAGGAGGCGAGATCATGTCAGCGCAGCAAACTCACGACACAAGTCAGTCCTCATGGATTTCAAGAATTGCAGAGCGATTCTATGACGATCCACGTCTTACCGTATTGACGATCATGATGGCCATTGCCTCCGGAGTGAGTTCTCTGCTGGTGTTGCCCCAAATGGAAGATCCGTTGCTCACACAACGAGCGGCGAACGTAACAACGATTTATCCGGGTGCGGAAGCGGAAAAGGTCGAGTCGTTGGTGACGGAGAAAATTGAAGAGAAACTACGCGAGGTTGCAGAGATCAAGCGACTTCGCTCGCAAAGTCGTGCGGGTGTTTCGTTTATAGCCATAGAGTTGCGTGATGACATCTATGAACCGGATCCAATATGGTCCAAAATTCGAGGCAAAATTGAAGATTCGATTGCCTTGTTGCCCCAAGGTGCGTCGCGGCCCGAGTTTGATGATCTTGACATATCAGCTTATGCCTGGATTGGTGCTGTGGTGGCGGAGAGCACATCAGGTTCGAACATCAGCCAGCTGCGCCGCAATGCACGTGAGCTAAAGGATCAGTTATTGGCTCTGAGCGGTACAAAGAACGTCGATCTGTTTGGCGATCCTGGTGAAGAAATTGTGATTGAGTTAGATCCTGCGCGTTGTGTGGCACTGGGGCTGTCACCCGCGCAAGTGGCTCGTGATATTGCTGCTCGAGATGTGAAATCGGCTTCGGGTTTGATACGAGACAACAAAAGCGAAACGGTGGTGCAGTTTCGCAACGAGTTTTCTACTCTTGAGGACATCAAGTCAGCCGCCTTACGGACCACAGATGTTGGTAATGGGCTTACGCTTCAAGAAGTGGCCAATGTACAGCGTGGGACTCCCGAGCCTGTAGCTACGAAGATGATTCTCGATGGGAGAGTAGGTGTTGTATTTGGTGTGATGTTGCGTCCGGAGGTTCGCATTGATTTGTGGACCAAGGATGCGGAGAAGGTCGTGGCGAACTTTACCGAGCAATTACCCGTTGGCGTGGGTTTGGCTGAGATCATGAAACAACAGGACTATGTTCATGAGCGGATGGCAAACCTAACTAACAATCTTTGGATTAGTATTGTAGCTGTAGCACTGACCACGCTGTTCTTTCTGGGGTGGCGAAGCTCATTGTTGGTGACTGCCACCTTG
>JBILTA010000334.1:0-6273 GCA_044371785.1 Pirellulaceae bacterium
CCTGCCTTAGGTACCAAGACGGAACCAGCTCCATGGCTCGACAAAAATGGCAAGCCCATCGAATGGTATGCGGGTAAACAATGGGATACCGATATCGGCGATGCCAAGAAGGCCCTGGCTGAACTTGAGAAGCACTATCCAGGAGCCAAGGGCTATGAAGTGGCTGGCTTCTTTTTCTGGCAAGGGGAACGCGACGCGGGCAATGCAGGGCACGCTGCTCATTATGAAAAGAATCTGGTTCATTTCATTAAAACGATTCGAAAAGAATTCAATGCCCCAAACGCAAAGTTTGTTCTAGCCACTATGGGAGAGTCCGTTAAAGGAAGCGAAGGTAACAGCGGAAAAGTGCTCGACGCTCAACTGGCTGTCGACGGCACCTCGGGCAAATACCCGGAATTCAAAGACAACGTAGCCACCGTTTACACCCATCCCATGGCACAAGGGGGAAGCGGGAATGGCCATTATGGCGGAAAGGCCGAAGTCTACATGGATGTCGGCGAAGCGATGGGACATGCGATGTTAGAGCTTTTGAAAAACCAAAAGTAGTTGAAATTCAAGTTGCCGTGTCCGTCCGTGACAGGTCCTAAGAACAACAAGGCTGGGTGGCGGTCTCTCCACTGCGACGCAGAAAGGGCCACCGCCCGCTGTTCCTATTCTCCAATCACCATCCATGGCGATCCCAAACGTCTGATTTCAATCCAACGTAGCCTGCTCGCCCGTCTTGAGAATCTCGACAATCTCTGCTGGCGTTTCAGCGCTACGCAGATGATCGGGTATGAACTCGCTTTCATCCATAATCGTCGCTATCACCGATTGCAAACGTTGGTGGACACGAGGTTGTCCGGCTGGTGTCAAAAGCACAAACAAAAGATAGGCCCTTTCCTGATTACCTCGATAAGGTATCCCTTTGTCTGATCGTATGAAGAAAACAATAGGCTTTTGTATTCCAACCATACGCGCATGAGGCATCCCCAAGCCATTGCCTAGATACGTTTCTACAGCTCTTTCACGCTCATCAATCGCCTTGATGACCTGCTCGCTACTTACAGGCAGATTCCAGTTACTTACCTTTTGCAATGCTAGACGCACTGCCTCTACCGTGTCATTGGCTTCAATATCAAGCTGAACGTTTCGCTCGTCGATGATATCCGACAATAGAACTTGCTCTTCATCTTCGAATTCATCGCGGATCGTACCAATTATCTCCTCGATCACATCTTCCAAAGTGAGAAAGCCCGTCCAAGCTCCTTCACTATTGCGAACCAATGCCACATGAATACGTTTCTTCTGCATTTCCGAGAGCAAGGTTTCAAGCAACGAGTTTTCTGATACCGTCAAGAAAGGACGACGGATACTCCGCAAATCAGGATCATCTTGATCTAACAACAACAAATCTTTGATATGAATAATACCTATCGGGTCCGAGTTTTCGCTTTCAATCAATGGATAGCGACTAAATCGAAACTTCCGAAGTGTGTCCATGTTTTCCTTCCAGGACACACTAGCGCTCAAACAACGAACTTGCGATTTCACACGCATCGCATCTTTCACTCGCAACTCACCCAGATCGAAGACGTTTTCCACAAACAACAAACGGCGAAAGGACATAACACCCTCGGTCTGCGATTGACTGAGTAAGATGCGTAACTCATCTTCGCTGTGAACCGAATGGGCGCCCGACTCCCGAATCCCAATTAGACGCAACACAATCGCTGCCGAGAGATTGAGGAATTGAAGCGGCAAATAAAACAGAAAACGAAACGCGATCATCGGTTTGGCAGTCCAAAGCGACGCTCGTTCAGTAAGACGAATAGCAATAGACTTTGGAACCAACTCACCAACCAGAATATGAAGAAAGCTGACCATCAAATAGCTCAGTGTGAAAGCGATACCGTGAGCTGAAACAAAACTGGCGTGAGAGTCTTTGGGAAAAACGCCCAACCAATCGATGATGGGCTCAACCAATCGAACCACCGCCGGTTCTGCCACAAAGCCAAGTCCAATGGATGCAAAGGTAATACCCAGCTGACAGACCGAAAGGTACTCATCCAAATAGGTTTGGATATGCTTTACTGACTTGGCATTCGGTACTTCGTCGTCCACTAATTCTTCAACTCGCGACGGACGCATTTTTACCGCAGCAAACTCTGCCAACACAAAGAAACCGTTGAGCAAGAGCAGCAGCAGAGCAACTAACAGATAAACGATAACCATAAGTGGTTCTAGAGTATTTCAAAGGTAAAGCATCGGTTAAACATAATCTTACGCTTGGATCCGGTTCAAACCGAACCGGTCTTATTCTACGCGATTTCAAAACGTGGCGTAATTAGAGGCAAATTCTGGTGGACTGCACCAAAGAGTTACAGTTAAACAAGCTGCCCCATTTTAACCCTTTTCGCCATTGGATCGATGGACAAACAATGGACCTTTAAATAGAGTTTTGCTACAGAATTGGGGGAAGCAACCGACACTAATGTGAGAAAAACGATACGCAGAAAGTGAATTCAACCCCATTCGTCTCCTTCACTTCAGCCATATCTGCGGCTTCATTTCCGTCATTAACACATTAGACGACTAGACGAAGCACTAGAAAAGGTTACTGTCCATGAACCGAAGTCTCAATAGACTGAAAGCCTATCAACTATTGCTGGCATGGGTGCTCCTTCTAAGTCTCACCCAAAATGCTTTGGCTCAAGATCTACCAGCTAACTTAAGGCGGTCTGCTGCCGAAGTGCTCGGCACAATTAATCCTGATGAAGTCGACGATTGCATCGTGCGAGCTTTCGCAGATCCTTATCCCACACTAAATGGTGATAGAAAGAGTCGCGAGTTCCGTTGGAGAGTGCGGGTACCTGATGGAGCGAATTTCAATGTGGTTTGGGCTTATGGAGCGATACCGAACGATGAGTTTCCGAAGTCCGGCAAAAGAATGATTACCAAGGATAATCCGTTGCCCGCTTCCGCTGGCGATATCGTAATTATTTTGCGTGCTAATGGAGAGCCTAATTCGTCACTTGAACTATCCCTCTATGGCGAGTTCCCTCAAGACATGCCCTTCCAACTTCAAGATCCAGAAGGCAAAAGACTCACGGTCATACCCGATCGAGAGAACGCCAATTACTACAACTCAGTGACGGTTCGAGATGCGGATTGGTTACCTTACTGGAAGGAAGGTGAACCGAAACTAGAGAACCTTGATCGCAAGAAAGAAAACCGATTATCGCCGAAGGGAAAACATATGCTGATGAAACATTACCTTGAAGTTGATGGGAAACAGCAAGGTTTCGCTGTATGGCTAGAGTTCAAAGAGTAAGCAAAATGGCAACTCGAGTCGAAGTAAAGTAGCAAAAAACCCCAAAACTCCGGTCCATCCCCTACATCTGGCCTTATAAATCGTTCTCGACATCTCATTTGGACTTATAGACTCGTGGAGCGTTGTTTACAATTGGACGATTATTTACTGGTTTTCGTAACTCTCCCGTCACGTGGAGAGCACTGAGGAAGTTGTGTCCAACAAGTATTCTGATCTCCCAATCATTCCGGAGATCCAATCGGCCCTTAAGACTCTTGAGTACGTTACTCCGACGCCCATCCAGGCTGGGGCTATCCCGCCGCTATTGGAAGGTAAAGATTTGCTAGGATGTGCCCAAACGGGGACTGGCAAAACGGCGGCCTTTGCGATTCCCATTCTACAGAAACTGCATCAACTCGGCAAAAACCCAACACCATACCAACCCTTGGGTCTGATCATTGCTCCGACGCGCGAATTGGTTGTGCAAATTTCTGAAAACATCAGTGCTATAGGTAAACACACCAAAGTTCGCCACATGACGATCTTCGGCGGCGTCGGCCAACGTCCCCAAGTCGCCTCCCTCGCAAAAGGCACACATCTCGTTGTTGCCACTCCCGGACGCTTACTCGACCTAATCGACCAAAACTATTGCGCCCTCTCAAAACTACAGTTCTTCGTTTTGGACGAAGCAGACCGAATGCTCGACATGGGCTTTATGCCCGATGTGCAAAAAATTGTACGGCTACTACCTAGCAAACGACAATCGGTTTTCTTGTCAGCCACAATGCCCGACCCAATTCAAAAATTGGCGTCCACGCTGTTGCATCAGCATGTTACTGTCATGGTGACGCCACCCGCCAAAACTGCTGATCGAGTCAAGCAGAGTTTGATGTACGTCGAGAAGAGCAATAAACGAAAACTGCTCGATCGATTATTGTCCGATACATCACGCACGCGTGTTTTGGTATTCATGCGAACCAAACATGGCGCTGATCGTCTCTATAAATCACTAATCGATGCAGGTGTCTCGGCAGAAGGAATCCATGGCGGTCGTTCCCAAAACGCTCGTCAACGTGTCCTGAATATGTTCCGTGACGGCAAGGTACGTGTGCTAATCGCCACCGACGTTGCAGCTCGCGGAATCGATATTGATAACATCGACCTCGTTATAAATTACGACGTTCCCGTTGAAGCGGACGCTTACGTGCATCGCATCGGCCGGACAGCTCGCGCTGGCGCTAGCGGGGAAAGCATCACGCTGTGCGACGGCGAAGAATACAAGCTTTTGCAACAGATCGAGAAAACGATCGGAATGAAGATTCCCGTGGACCGCGATCATCCATACCATTCGACCAATGCCGAAGACCACGAGTTGCAGGCCTATAGCAATGCGGGCAAAACCAAATCATCGAGAGGTGGCCCAGCAAACCGAAATACCAACTCGAACCGAAGTCCTAAGGCGGCTCGACGAAAACCTCATGGACCAACGAGCGAACGAAGCGAAGCGGGTCTTACCTCAAAGCCGCGGCGTTCGAAAAGCGGCCAAGCCAAAGCGAATGGCCCTCGCTCGTCCGGTAATGCTCCCAAGTCTTTCGGCAAAAGCTCACGTCCTAAATCCAAGAGGAGATAAGTTCGACTTATTTATCGAGTTATCAAGAGCACTTACCACCGAAGAAGGCATCCGCACTTTATTTCTCCACGCGATCTAACACCAACGACTCAATCCACTGCGTTAACTCCCAAGGTAACCAGCCTCCAAGCAGGGCGACGTGTATCGCACTTTACAAGCAAACGATACTACGAACTCAACACCCAAGCCTGGAGAGCTGAAGAGAGTGGGAATCGAACGGTAATTGGCGTTTTTTCCCGGCGATCGTGTTTTTCGGTAGAGTCGGAAATGACTTCGACTAGAGCCACTGAATTCAAACCCGTATTCAGTACTCTTGAGTCGAGTTGCAGTTCACCACAAGAAATGAATACGTTTGGGTAAGTGCAACGACCTGAAGCGAGCACTTTGATATGCAAATCGCCGTTAAAGACATTACCATGCTTGGTGATTAAACGCAGTATTGCCTCGCCCAAAAAATGGGTCGTATTTAAAAAATGTGGAGGCGTGTTGTCAACCAACGCAAACTCCTCGACTCGAAAATACCAATCTCGCTGACCTGTTCCGGTCTTATGTTCCAAGTACTGATTTAGAAATAGACTGCCTAATACACCAGATATGACTCCCCACTTTTTTGCAAATCCCGTTTTGATTCAGCTTGGAACAAAGTGAACAAAATCTAGCCGCTACTATGTCGAGGATCGCACTCCGGTTACTCACAGTCAAGTAATATATAGGCGTACGCGTCAACAAGCGAAGCGACAACCTAACATCTAACGGCAAGAACATGAAAGAACTCAAACCGTATGCGACTTTAAGTGTTCTCAAGAAAGCTCTTGATAACGGCGGGCGATTCTACGATTTCTTCGATGCGGCAAACGATGAGAAAGTGTCGCGGTCGGAACTAGCAAAAGCTGCTGGGATCTTTACTGCAGGAATCCAAGCATTTTTGTATCTTGAAATGAGCAAGCAAGATTTGGGTGAGCAAGATCAAGCAACCGCCCTGTCGATTCTGGAGCCTAGATTAAGAAATAAGTTTGAAAAGAAAAAGCCGCCGCAGGTCGCTCCTTCGATGATCGACAAAAATCACAAACCTGCCGAAGCTGTAATAGTTACAGGTTTCGCCCGCGAACTAGAACAACAAAAGCACTTCGCTGGGTTCATTATAGTGCCAATCCTCATCGGCAAGATCATGATTCCCATGATGATTCCGATTATCAATGTCTATCAAGTGCTTGAGATCTTTGATGATGAGAAAATGAAATCTCCGCCGGCTATTGTATGCACTCCTGCCAAAAAGAAGATCGCCCTTTCTGGACGCATTCAATTTGGTGGTGTTCTCAAGGAACTCAAGAACCAGACCAAGGAACCACCC
>JBILTA010000335.1:0-6255 GCA_044371785.1 Pirellulaceae bacterium
ACATTTTCTTACAATGCTAACTGACTGTTAACCGATTCGATGGCAACTTGGCACTCGCGTTCGTGTTCGTGTTCCTATACCCAGATTTAGTTTCTTACCCGATGCTCGTTCTTTCTAGGTTGTTCGTAAAATCAAGCTATGCTGCTAAAATTCGATGCACGAAAGAGGTATAGCCATGAACACCCCGACGCAACCTGTCGAGATGAAGACGAAAGCATACGTCTATGGAGTTGATACCCTAGACGGCGATGATGCCTGGGCGCTGTTCGAAGCAGCCGCTATACGATCAAACCGTAGAGCGTAGATAAAGACAGGTTGGGGGCGGGCTTGGATGCATTAAATCCTTTTCCTAAGCGTTGAGCAGCTTTGCGGCAACCTCTTGGCATAATGAATCGATGGTATCAGCGTCTACCGGTTTGGTCAAAAAGCCATTCATCCCTACGTCATGACAAAGTTCGGCATGTTGGCGATCATGATGGGCCGTCATGGCATAAATGGGAATCGTGTAGCCCATTTTTCGGATTTGTAGGGTAGCTTGTACACCATCAAGGACTGGCATATCGAGATCCATAAAGCAAAGATCAAACTTCTCTTTGGCTAACCAATCAACCGCTTCGCGGCCATCATTTGCGACGGTCGCTCTGTGACCGAGGAGCTCAAGTAGGCCAACAACAACACACTGATTGACGAAGCCATCTTCGGCAACCAGGATATGCATTGTAGCTTTAGCGGGAACATGGTTGAGGTTAGCCGTCGTTTCGGACCCATCCTCACGGAACTCTTTGTCCGTCCGATCGCGTAAACTGTTTGCAATCTTTTCGATTGGTTCCGTGCCGTATATGGGTTTGATCATAGACATTTCATGATCCGACTTTTCGTTGTTTGGGCACGTCGCAATCCAACCTTTTATGCCTCGCGTCCCCGCTTCACCGATAATAGAATCCGCTTCTGGACCGGCAGCAATTACAAAATCAATTAAATCTAAATCAACCCTGTCGATTTCTGGTTTATCGAACCAGGAGTCATAGCTGATAACCGTAGCTCCGTAATCGGTCAAGGTTTGTTCGAGGCATCGACGTGCACCCTCGCTAGGCTCCACAAGCAAAATGGACACACCAACGAAGCGTTTGGGAGCGGTCAAGGAGCTAGCAGCCAGCGTCGGGTCGGTCTGGATTGGCAGTGTGACTGTGAACTCACTTCCGCAATTAACGCGACTCGAAACATCAATCGAACCCTTCATTAAATGAACGAGTTCAGACGATATGGCCAATCCAAGCCCAGTGCCACCGAAACGTCGCGTTGTGCTATTGTCAGCCTGAGAAAATGCGTCAAAGATGGACGAACATTTGTCTTTCGGAATACCGATTCCTGTATCAATGACACGAATTTTCCAGTAGCCATCGAGATTATTCGGTAACTCCACTCGCAACTCAACATACCCTTGCGGCGTGAATTTGATGGCGTTTCCAATTAGGTTCAATATGACTTGGCGCAAGCGCATCGGGTCTCCTATCATCCGGGCAGGAAGATCCGGACTCACGTAAGCAACAACTTCGATTTGTTTTTGCCACGCAGCAATTGACATCAGTCCGACGACATCAGTCAAAACCTCCATAGGAGAAAAAGCGATTGCTTCAACTGTCATCCGTCCCGCTTCAATTTTTGAGAAGTCGAGCAAATCGTTAAGCAAACGCATGAGAGACGTACCCGAGCGATGGATGGTACTGAGGTAGTTGCAAAGCTGAGGGTTGGGGCTGCTAGCGAGTGCCAGTTGGGTCATCCCGATAATCCCGTTTAACGGTGTGCGAATCTCATGGCTCATCGTCGCCAGAAACCGGCTCTTTGCTTGACTCGCACCATTCGCGATCTCGATTGCCTCGCGGAGTTGCTCCTCGGTTTTTTGAAGAGCTTGATTGCTTTCGATCAATTGTGTCGCACGTAGTTCAGCAGCTGCAGTACGTTCCTTAACACGCTGCTCAAGGGTCGCATTCAGTTTATGTAGTTTTTCAAAACCTTCGGCGTTTTCAAGTGCGGCACTGGTCAAGGTTGCGATAAACTCAGCAACTTGAAGCTCCTCGGTGCCAAATAGATTGTCCAATTCCATGTGTCCAACTAGCAGGTACGCAGCGATGGAATCGCGCACTCGGATTTGGGTGGAGATGACACATCCCGAGGAGAACTGTTCATGAATATGCCAAGGCAACACACAAGTGGTATCAATTTCGCCAATACGCTCGATAAACTCTGACTCATTCGCAAATTCGGTAAGATATTTGTTCGCCATCGCATTGGATGTGAGAACCTCCCGTACATTCCACTTTCCAGTTTCTATTTCGGGTTCCAGGATCATTGCGATCTGGCCGCGAAGCAAATGTTGCGCTGCCAAACAGCATTGACGAAATATGTCGTCACGGTCCAGGGATCGCGCAATGCATCTTCCATCCGCGAGCAATTTGTCGAAACGATCCGCCAGAGATAGCGTCTCTGCCGTGGCGACAGTTCCCTCGACACAACGAATCGATTCAGCACACGATAGATTGAGTTGGTTAAGCCGATCGATTTCCGAGCGGGTCATTTGCCTGAACGAATCATTAAGTTCACAGATATAGTTTTTTAAGCAGGTTAGCGATTCCCAAGCTTGCATGGGGCAACTAAGTTGCTCGGCAATACGGATACTCTTTCGGTAAAATCGGATCGACTCTGACACCCGTCCTCGCAAGGAAGCGATCAATGCTAACTCGCGGAAAACGTGCGGCAAGTCAGCGGGGAAGTACCTTGCGATCCGTAAAGCCCTGGAGGCAGCTCGCTTTGCTTGGCGAATTCGATGCTTAAAAAGATGATCTTGAGATCGAGGTGTGGAGCTTGCTGCAGTCCGAAGTACTGTTGCCAACCATGCGTAACATGGACTTATATAGGTATTAAGATGCCCTGCGATTTTGCAGCGAGCAATCGCTTCACGCAAAGTCCTTTCCGCTTCTTTAAATTGGTTCTCTCGAAGCTGGATAATCGCATAAGCAAGCTGGGTCTGCGCATGGCTCTGAGCGTCCGAACGCTCAATACCTGCTTGCCGCTTTACAATCTCATAAGCAACTTGATGGGGGGCGCAGCGCACCCAAACATCTAAACTGATTCCCGCTGCTTGAGCGTCCCCGATTGCGACTCCCGCATCATGGATTTGTTTCGCATCATTGATGGCTTCACGAAACCTTCCAGAGCGGTAAAAGGCCAACGCTCTTTGGTAGCGTGCCATGTTCGTTTCCCAAGCATCGCCCGTTCTTTCAAGTAACTCAATACCTTTAGTTGACGTCTCGATACATTTCGCGAACCGCGCTTCCGCCAGAGGTACGACACTCGCATACGACAACGTTTGTCCTTGGCCCCACGTGTTGTTTTCGGCAGTGTGGATCGCAATCGAGCGTTGCGAATATCGCTCAGCTCTTCGAAAACTCCGTAGAAGACTACATACAGGTGCGTGCTCCGAATAACTCTTAGCGAGCTCCGCGGTGTCTTGGAATCTCTCGGCATCGTTCATCCCCGTTAGATGAGCATACATCGTCCATAAAGCACCTCGACTAAACCAAAAGGTATGTGCGAGACGGCTGTAGAGCGTCCATCTGAGACGTTGAATGGGCGTCGAAAAAGGACGATTTCGAGACAATCCAACAACTGTATTTTTTGCTTGAATAAGCATTTGGTAAACCAGAAGGACAAGCATTACGCAAGTCCATCGCGGAACAGTCGTACCGCTCAGATTTAATGCGTCAACATAGTGGATCGCAGCCTGCCGCATTCGGCCTCGTTTAAATTCAACGTCCCCTAGGCGACCTAAAGCCCTCATCCTATCCAGTTCATTATCCGAAAATAGACGAGCATCCTGAAATGCAGCATCGGCTAAATCGTATTTACCCGTACTAAGTAAAATCTCACCAATGCTTTCGGAGAGCTTTCTGCGCAGATCACGCTCGGAATCGGGCACCCATTTCAGGGCAAGTCGATAATAGAGTACCGCCTGATCATTTGCGTATTGTTTTAAAGCGCGTTTGGCGGCTAGTATCGAGTAACAAATAGTATTGTCACCATATTCCGCTGCGTCGAAGTGATAGGCCAGATCATAGACACAATTCTCGTTGTCTTGTTGGATAGTATCCGCAGCGCGTAAATGCAACTGCTTACGGCATTCAGGACTGAGCCTTTTGAGCAAGTATTGACGAACGTCATCATGAACAAAACCCAGCAATTGATGTTCATGATTGAACCAAAGTAGTTGTTGCTGCACGGCAGTTTCAATGCAGTCGAGCGCATCCTGGATGTCGAACATACTCAACGATTTAACATCCGAAAGGCGAAAACTTGATCCTAGAATGGCACCTGCGGTCAAAAATTGAATGACTTGTTCCGAGACCCTTTGGATGCGTTGAATCACCGATTCTCTCGATTGGCCGTGGCTTTGCAGGACCAATTCGCGCAGCCTGTTGCGTTCCCAAGCATCACCTCGCAGTATAACGCCCTGAGAATCAATGATCCCCTGCAGCATAGAGATGGCAAGCGATGGGTTTCCTGAACTCGCGCCAGCAACCAGATCGATTGCTTCCTCAGGAAATTGGCCGATCATCGATCGTAGTATCTCTTTGATCGAGTCGGAAGATAAGGGATCCAAAGGAACCGCTGGATGATCGAGATCGTCTTGCAGTTGCGTCGCGTTGCTAGGAAGCCCCGTTGCAACAACCAGCAAGGAACCTGAATTCTGCGAGTTTCGACTTTTTAACCAGCCGACCAATAGTTCTCGTGACAGGGTATCGATACGATCAAGGTTGTCAATCAATATGACAATTCGTTTCGGCTGATCATTGAGCAATTCAAATAGCTCGTTGAAGGCACGTTTGAATCGGACACCTGCAAACTCAGCGGGACCTACATCCGACTGCTCAGCGTGCCCCTCAAAGAGCCAAGGAAAAAGAGCCTGAATCCCCTCACGATGCTCAACAAGTCCCTGTAGCAAATCCTGACATAGCACGGGATCATGTTTACAGAGTTGCTCAAGATCACGACTTATCGATTGAAATGCTTCCAAGGGACGCGAGCGTTCACTGTCGATTCCATTGGTGCGAAAAACGGTTATACCTTTGGCCTTAGCAGCCTTGGCATACTCATCCATCAATCGGGTCTTGCCTATACCCGATTTGCCAACGATCAATAATCGGTTCGATCTACGTGTCGCATCCGTCATCCATTGAATAAAACGTTCAACCCATTCTTCGCGATCAACCAATGAAGCTTCGATAAGCCGCTCTCGCCAATCGCTTTTTCCTAAAACAATCGGTTCAGAAAGATTGCCTTCGATAGATTCAATAATCTTTTGGATATCGCTTAACGCTGCTGCGGTCTTGCGATAACGGTCTCGAGGATCACGTTTTAAGAGGCGCAAGACAAATTCATCGACACAGCGGGGTACGGCATACCCGGCCCATCGCATACTAGAGATCGATTGTGTCATTTGCCCCAGCAGTAGTTCGCTTATATTACTTGCAAGGATTGGATCGCGACCGCAAATCGTTCGGTAAAGAAAAACACCAATGCTATAAAGGTCGGTGGACGCTTCGATGGGTGCTTGAAGAACACCCGACAACTCGGGCGCCATATAAACGGACCGCTCAAATAGCTGAGCCTCTTCGTTAAACCCGCGACCGCTTTTTGCTTCGTCGCTATTTACTTGCGTGTCGACATATGTGGTCCCCTCGGGGAGATCGACGAATATGGATGCCTCCGAAATCCCAGCGACATAGTTGCCTGAATCATGTCTGAGACGAAGGCCAGAGATCAAGTCCCTTGCTATCCGCAGAACCAAGAGAAGCCGGTTCTGTTCGTTAGTACCTCGCGCGACCCAATCCATTACAGCGACCCTAGTAGAGTACGCTGCTTTAGGTGGATTTTCCGATTTTATATCGTTCATATCTTGCTCATGGAATCGTCGCATACAGTGCCGCTCCAGCTCGCCGATGGAATCGTTGCTGTTGCTGGGCTGAAAAATACCGCATTTCGACTCATCTCACCCTTCATTACGGGGCTCCTGCTCTACGGGCTCGAAGTTGGTTAGCTCATTCGTTATAGAAACGCCACTCGAAACCCTTAATAAAGTCGGTAATCTCGGGAAACTAGTCCAGGTATTCCAATTAATCATGAGGTGCCAAATAAACTCAAAGTTTTGCTATGAAATTCCTTTGACTTGTTGAATACGTTTCCTCATCATACGTGTCC
>JBILTA010000336.1:0-6249 GCA_044371785.1 Pirellulaceae bacterium
CTCGAGCAAGTTTCCGCCAAAGCCAAATTGATGGCACAGTGGCTTGAACCATTGCGTGAGCATCCGCATGTGGGCAACGTTCGTCAACGTGGCTTAATCGCAGCCATAGAAATGGTAGCCGATAAAAGAAACAAGATCGGCTATCCCTGGGAACAAAGACGCGGAGTCATTGCCTGTCGTCGCGCAATCGAAGCGGGCGTCTGGCTACGTCCTCTCGGTAACGTGCTCATCCTCATGCCTCCGCTGTCGGTTACCGAAGATGAAATAGAGCTTCTTGTTCGGGCCGCTTCGTTAGGTGTAACTGCAGCAACGGGCGTGTAAAAAAGCGGGACAAATAACAGTGTAGTTCCTGTTCTTACTACTCTTTATTCTCTACTCTCCCGCTCTCTAGCCTCTCGCTCGGCGCCGCTGGTCTGGGATCGATCGGCAATACTTCCCAAGGCTTGGGATAGTAGTACGTCTTGACGTAGCCTGGTCGGTGATCGCGATAAGCACCTTCGGCGTGATGCTCGCGCCAAGACATCGCCTCTTGACTAGTCGGTTCAATTTTGGAAGCGATATAGCCACCGATGAAACGGGGGCGGTTCATCTCTTTTCGATACGGTACCCAAGAGTTGTAGATGGAGGGTCCCCGAAGATCCGCGCGTGGTTCGGTTCGTCGTACTGGATAGTCGGCTCGAACGCTTTGAGCGAAGCTGCCAAGGCTCGAAAGCACCATCAAACCAAGCGACAATCGCTTCCCCGAAAACAGACCCAACAGAGAAAACTTGATTGATGTGTGTGTCAGGCGTGTCCGCATTGCCGTACCTCCTTGCACGATAATAACCGCTACACCACTCCTTTTCGTCCTGTCGTGCAGTTCAATAAAAGCTGAAACAATCGATCCGAGCCGTACTTTTCCAATGTCGGTCCGGTGATGCCACTTGAACCTTTTTCTCCAGTCATTCGCGTTGTAACGGTAGCGACAGATTTGGGAATATCTAACGGATTTGTCACGGATAGCTGTCAGCCAAAATGGAACAGTCGGTCGGGAGTGTGATAGACTAGAGCCTAGCTAGGATGCACTTGCCCGTGGTTTTGCATGCACTCCCCTCCGAGGTAACGGTTCACCTCGGTCATCGTTTTGCTGCTTCAGTAACAGAGACATACTGTTGAATCGGAATCCGCTATGTTATTGCCCCGCTCAATCGTAACCTTCGCGATCATGACAAGCATGTTATCAGGCATTATTTACTCGACGGGTTCTGGGCAGGGAACGGATATTCAAGAACAAAAGCGTAACCGCTTGGTTCAGGATGTCCTTATTCCGAGTGGCGTGAAGAATCAACGCGTCATCGACGCCATGCTTCAAACCGAGCGGCATTTGTTCGTACCCGAACGGCTACGCGAACGAGCGTACTACGATATGGCATTGCCTATCGGGGACGCCCAAACGATCAGCAGCCCGCTGATTGTGGCGATGATGACCCAAGCCCTAGACCCACAACCAACCGATAAAGTCCTCGAAATCGGTACAGGCAGTGGCTACCAAGCCGCTGTTCTAAGCCCCTTGGTTAAAGAGGTTTACACGATTGAAATCGTGGAAAGCCTTGGCCTAACCGCCAAGAAACTCTTAGCCAGTATCCCCAAATACAAAAACGTAACCGTGAAAGTTGGGGATGGATTTTTAGGTTGGCCTGAACACGCCCCTTTCAACAAAATCATCGTGACCTGCAGTCCTGAAAACGTCCCACAACCGTTGGTCGACCAACTCACGGATGGAGGCCTAATGGTCATACCCGTAGGCGAACGATATCAACAAACCCTCTATTTGATGCGCAAAAAAGGGAATGAACTGGAGCAAGAAGCTCTGCTGCCCACACTGTTTGTACCTATGACGGGGCAAGCGGAAGCGAGTCGCCAAAAACAGGCCGATCCAGCGAACCCAAGCTTGGTCAATGGTGACTTTGAAATGCCATTACCGGAAAATGGACACGTCGTCGGCTGGTACTACCAGCGCGGATTAACTTGGGAAAACGACGGCACAGCCCCCACAGGCAAATGTTATGTCCGCTTCGATAACGATGTTCCAGGCCAACCGACAAGCCTATTGCAAGGACTGGCGATCGACGGACGGGCCGTAACCCACATCAAACTCAGTGGCACCATCAAAGTTGAAAATGTAAAGCAAGGTGCATCCAGCGACGAACTCCCAGCCATTAGCATTCAATTCTTCGATGAAGATCGCAAGCGGGTAGGAATGCATTGGCTTGGACCATTCCGCGGCACCAAAAAGTGGCAAAATGTTCACGAAACCTTTCGTGTGCCCCTAAGCACACGGGAAGCAATCGTCTCAATCGGACTATTTGGCGCAACCGGCACAGCCTGTTTTGATACCGTAACCCTCGAAAGTGTTGTCAAATAGCAGCTTTCACCCTTCGGATCGCTCAGATTTTGACCTACACTTGAGAGAGTGCCTAGTCCTCCTAAACCCTAAATTCTTTGCAGGCTTCTTGAACGCCGCTCCCTGAGGGGTATCCTGTAGAGATACAAAGCTGCGCAGTTTACATAAACTTTGACGCGCCTTGTGATGTAGGAATTAGGAACGCGCATCGGTTACAACGAGTTGGAACTTACAAGGAAACAATGAGATGAAGTTTGATTTGCGAGTACATCGCCTGGCTGCATTTATGCTAGCAGTCATCGTGTATGCCGCACCTGTCAGCGAAGCAGGGTGGGGCTCTTACGGCAGCTACGGTTCACATGGAAGCAGTGGCGGAAGCTCCGGCAGCTACAGCGTGCCTTATCGAGTTTCCTACGGCAGCTACGGGTCGTCCGGCGGCAGTTACGGTTCTTCGGGTGGCTATGGTTCCTCTGGCGGGAGCTACGGCTCGTATGGTTCCAGCGGTGGCGGACACCGTCATCCAATCTTGGGTGGCATCGCCCGAGGCTTGCACAACTTGTTCCATCATCACCATCGAGCATCTTATGGTAGCCACGGAAGCAGTGGCGGATCATCGGGCCACTCTTACGCTGGCTATACCTACGGTAGCTCCGGTGGTAGCTCGGGCGGCAGTTCGGGATCGTACGTTACCAGTTACGGTAGCTCGGGCGGAAGCTCCGGCGGTAGCTCTGGGGGCAGCTCCGGTGGTTATCACTCTGCTAGCGCCGCTACAACCAGTAGCTATTACGCTAACTCGGCCTTCTCGGCTTCTGGCAGTGCCATCGGTAATGAGGCTCACTTGACGATCGCTGTTCCAGACGCTGCTCGCGTATTCGTCAACGGCAAACCAACCACCAGCACCGGCCCACTTCGTCAATACGTTAGCCGAGGCTTGGATGGCGGTCGCTCGTACAAATTCGAAGTTCGAGCCGAAATGGAACGCGATGGCCAAGTTGTCACCGAAGCTCGCACTTTGATCCTCACCGCTGGCGCGCGTGAAGAAGTTGCCTTTGCCCTGCTAAGCCCAGACAAGCCAGTTGAAACCGCTCTTACCTTAAACGTGCCAGCCAATGCGGAAATCACTTTGGCCGGTAACACAACCAAGGCTGAAGGTGAAACACGTACTTTCAAAACCATGCAATTGAAGCCTGGTCAAGTTTGGGATGATTATGAAATCATCGTAAAGTATCAAGCTGGCGATGAATGGGTGACCAAACGAGAAAAGATCCGCTTGATCGCTGGGGACAGCATCGAATTGTCGATTGGTTTCAACTCCAAAGATCGCTTGGCTTCGAAGTAGTCCTTTGAATTGAATCTCTGATGAAGAGATCTCTGGTTCGAGAAATCACTAAGCCCCGTGCTGTGAAAGCACGGGGCTTTTTTTGTAGGGGTAGTTTGCAGTGCCTTTAATTGCAGTGCCTCTAATTGCAGTGCCTCTAGAATGGACGGAACCGCGATGACCAGGACACTCCCCGGCCACGCTGTGCATTTATGTGTTGGTCAAAAGCAACGCTGCGCGAAGATCGAAAGCAAGCATCTTGTGATTCCATTCTCAGGATTGTCTCAGAATCTGGCGGTGGCCTTAATCGCCAGCAGCTCATCAAGAAAGTAGCTCGTGATTTGCAAAAAATGGCCAACACTGCTTGGCAAGAAGACCGAATGCTAACACCAATGCGGCTTGAAAAATATCTCCTACGGAAAGGAGAATGACTCGCACTCAAGTCGCTCCCTGACGCATCCAAAAATCGCTAGTACTGCTAGGCGATGAACCAATGAGTTCGTACGCTTACTTTGCGGAGAGAACTTTACGGCAGCTCCCGAACCCATCCTGGTTGGAAAGAAAATGGAAGATCTATCCGAAACCATCGCTTCAGGCTTGATTCACTACCTACGTGACTTTCAAGCTCGCATACATAAACAGGCTCTCAGCATTCCTGACGAAAAATTCTGGTTTCGCCCTTATCCGTATGGGAATAGCATGGGAAACCTGATAAGCCATATCACTGGTAACATCGAGTATTACATTGGAGGACAGTTAGGGAAGACGGATTACATTCGCAATCGCGAGTATGAATTCTCCCGTGTGCGTCTGGAATCTCGACATGACACTCTTGCCGATTTTGATGTTGCAATAGAACATTTCGTATCGATACTTCAACAACAAAATCACTCGGATTGGTCAGTACCCTATCAGGCAAGTGGTGTAGACGATGTCCACAACCGGTTTGATATTTGCTTGCGATGCACGATGCACATCCACCATCACCTTGGACAAATGATCTACCTTCGAAAAGCAATACTAAAAGAGGTCGATCCATAGTTTCGATTCAATCAAAACAGTACGATCATCACAGACTCGACTGCGACATATGTTGATCCTGCGATATGAGCTAGCAGGTTTACATCCTTAGACGTCAAAGGCGGCTCATGAAACATTTATTGGACTGGTGCCGCTGGATTTTTTGGAAACGCTATCCAGAGTATCTTCCTGCGACCTATCAGCGAGAAATCCTTGCGTTATCGCCCTTTGTATGTCAACAAATAGGGCAGGGGAGTCCTATGATTGTTA
Source organism: Pirellulaceae bacterium (assembly GCA_044371785.1). Taxonomy (GTDB): domain Bacteria; phylum Planctomycetota; class Planctomycetia; order Pirellulales; family Pirellulaceae; genus JAFLCP01. Next base: position 4,992 of record JBILTA010000336.1, read on the forward strand.
TGCGACGTGAGACATGGGATGCTGGTGGATACGACGAAATCCCCAACGCTCCAACGAATCGTGAAGGCGAGATATGGATCATGAAAAAATGGTTGCAGGAAAATCCAGCCTGGCGACCGACTGGATTCTCGAAATAATCAAAACATCCAATGTTCTCTATTTGCATTACTGAATGATCTTCCTTACGGGTACGAATAACCAGAATCTTTAGATTGAATCACTCCATCATGATGACCTTTGCAGCTTTTCATATATATTTCGCTGAGACCCCCGATGGCAAGTAACTCATCGAATCGTAGTAAGCGACGTTGGCCACTGATCATTATTCGATTTGCCATCATCGTTTTATGCGCCCTATCCCTTTTTTATAGCTGGTTCTATTACTTTCAATTCAGCATATTGATCGCCCCAAACGAGCCCACAACGGATACCGCCAAGACAGAACAAGAACTGAATCAACTGCGTCCACCAGGCAGTACCTATACATTGCTTCCCCAAGATCATGATGAAACGAAATCGTCACTTCACTGTGTGCTTTATCAAGCTTATCCTCAAGGCGACAAGCCCGCTAACGGTGTGATTGCTTACCTGCATGGGAATCGAGGGAATCAATATGAATGCCGATTTCAGATCGATATCTTTCTAGCTGCTGGCTACGATGTTGCTGTGCTCGACTATCGAGGATTCGGTGAAAGTGAAGGACCAATCACCGAGAAAAATTTACTAAGCGATGCACTGCTCTGGTACGATGACCTTCAGAAGAAAGGCTACAAAGAGCAAGATATCGTTATCTGGGGAAGATCCTTTGGGACGGGCATGGCCGCCTACATCGCATCCCAACGAATGCCGCGAAAACTCGTGTTAGAAACCCCATACTATAGCTTCATCGATACAATGCGCGACAAGTCGGATCTAGCCTGGTTTATTCCCAATGCTCTCTTTCGGCTGAAGTTTCCTATCCATGAATTCTTGCTGGATGCGGAGACCGAAGTCCATCTCATTCACGGCCAGGAAGATGAAAAGATCAGCTATAGCTCAAGCGTGCGTTTAAAGGAGTTACGCGAGTCCCGTGGTCAGCCTGTTAAACTGTGGCCAATACCGGGAGACAATCACAACCTACGTGAATCAACCGCAGATACCAAACCCGAGTTTACCGAAGCCCTAAACCAAATACTTGCACCACAGTAATCTAAGTTAAAATTCCTAAGTCGCCCCGGAAGTGAATGGACCGAAGAGAATACCCTATTGAGGTCATATG
>JBILTA010000337.1:0-6242 GCA_044371785.1 Pirellulaceae bacterium
ACCAAACCATTCAGGACTCTCTGGAACTCCTGAAACGTCCCGGTCAAGTTTTGCTCGATCAGCGCTCCAAAAAAGAATATGGCTTTGAGCTGGACCAACCCAATACCTTAAACGGTCGTGCCATTGAACTCGCCAATCAACGTATTGAAGTTGCAGGCCTTATTCCTTTGGGAACAGACTTCGTGCATGATGGCAATATCATCATGTCGCTGTATGACATTCCCGGTATCCTCCCTTTTCGCAACGGTAAAGGCGAGCCTACAGAGCAAGTGGACATCGGCTTGATTCGTATCCAAGATCGCAACAGCATTCAACTTGTGAAAGAAAGGCTGCGGCAACTTGCTCCAGGCCAAATCGACGTTTACACACCCGAAGAATTGGCTCAACGCGATATCCGATTCTGGGGTCGCAATACGCCCATCGGTATCATCTTCACTATTGGTACCGTGATGGGCTTGGTCGTTGGTACAATTATCTGCTACCAAATTCTCTTTAATGACATCAGCGATCATCTGCCTGAATTTGCTACGCTAAAGGCAATGGGATACAGCAATCGCTATTTCATTGGATTGGTGTTATGCCAGGCAATGTATCTGGCCTGCATCGGATTTGTGCCGGGCCTTGCGATCACCGAAGGACTATTTCGGCTGCTGACCTACAGCACAGGACTTATCATGGAATTGTCCGTATCCCGAGTGCTCTCGGTTTTTGGACTCACACTCGTGATGTGCATTTTTAGTGGTCTGCTGGCTGTTCGCCGGTTGTGGCAAGCCGATCCTGCTTCACTCTTCTGATACAGCACTCGAGTTGTCGGGTTCAATCGTTTTTGGTACCCAAGAGCGTTGGGAAGCGGTAGCGAAATCCAGTTCAATTTCTGCTTGTCGAGCATCACCTAAGCTTCGAAAAGCTTTGCTCCGCGCACGCTGCAACTGAAATGCGGCTTCCCAATAGCGATCTGGTTGGGCCACACCCAACTCCTGTCGCTGCTGTAACGTATCGAGTCTCAGCGCAGCTTGTTGTTTGCCGAGTTGGGCTTCTTGTGCGGACCGATACGCCTGATTGAGCGTTAAAGCCTTCAGCCGTACCTCCGTTTCCATCTCAACCGTTTTAGCGCGGGCTAACTCTTGAATCTGTTGCTTGCGAATACTCCATTGTCGCTTGAGATCGTTGCTGGTGCGGTTGTGGGCCAGCAGTTTTAGCATCATGCTGTTGGCGTTGGTAGTCGGAACCACAAGCCAACTGGCCGCGAGCAGTTTTTCCACCTTTGTAAGTTCATCTGCGTTACCTTCGATGCGAGGAATGGCCTGCCACACCGAGACATCAGTACGTTGCTGCTTTGCCAGGGCTACTTGATGTTCGACATCTACTTCTTGAAAGTGAATAATCAACGGTTCGGCGGGCCAATAGGTTTGCGATTCTTTGCATTGCAGAAGACCGCGAAGCTGGGCACGTATCTGGCCTAGGGAGTAATGTAGCGACGACTCGTTGGTGCGGATCTCTGACGTGAGTTCTTCTCGCTGTTGAGTCAAAACATCCGTCGCTTCTTGAGCAGCTGCGACTTTTTCGACCATCTCGCTGTACTGGGTCAGTAGTTGCCGCAATTCGTCGAGTACCAAAGTTTGGGATTGAATTTCAGCCAATCCGAAATGCAATTTGAGAGCTTGTGCTCGAACCTCCTGCTCACGACGCGCAATCCTTTGATCGAGATGGTCGGTTACCCAGTTCTGAACAGCGCAATTCGATTTATGACTGGAGCGCTGAGATTGAGAGAGACGGCGTTCATGGAGCATGACAATGCGGAGCGGATCGGCTTGAATGGCTCGTCCAACAACTTCGTCCGCAGACCAGAGGTGTGGGGCTGCTGAGGCTTCGTAATCTGGGCTTTCTTCCGCGGAGACGGAGACAGTGAGTGTCGCGTCCTGACTGAGACCCTGCGGCGATGTAAGGAAGGCTGTAACGATTAAGAAAAGAATGCTGCGCAAGCGGTTGCAGTACGATTGCCCACGTGTGGGAGCGTATCGCAATGGTTGCACCGTCTGAATTGGCAGCATGAATCGAATGTCCTGTTAGGCAGATTCAAATCGCTGGCTTCATTGCTTCTTGCAGGCTACTGCTTCGAGGAATAGAAGGATCTGTCGACCTATTCCAAACCTGAATCGAACTTCTGGGCTGTGCAGCTGAAGCCGAGTGTCCTGTTTGGGGAATATTGGGGTTAGGAAGAGTATAGGGTTTAGAGCAGGCCTTACGCGCCCTTTGTGGTCTAGCTCAACACCCTGTATTTTGGCTGATACGACCCGAGAATTTTTTCTGCCGGAGGCCTAGCCTTTGGCAACGGGATAAACGACTCTTGCGTTCATGTGCACCGCCACTGATAGAAATAAAAAAAGCTCCCGGATGTGAACGAGTCCCAGGGGGGCGGAGGACTGCGCGCGACTTATCCGGGAGCTAATGGATTGTCAAATAGTAGGTGACTTTCACATCCTGTGATCGTCACCACATTTGGAGCTTACATGTTCCGCTAAGAGAGGTCTATCCCAAAATCCATTTCAGGTTTCCAATCTTTGAACCGCATCATGCAGTTCCGCCGATCAGGCAGCTCATTGATGCAACTAAGCCTGTATGCCGCGTCGCATCAACAGGAGGGAGAATAGGGTCAACCCGCCTCAGAGGTCAAGGCGAGTTTTCAGCGATTTTCAAAAATGAAAAAAACCTTAATTAACCAGCATTTATGGCTGCTTGTGCGATGCTAGCAAGATTTTCTAACAAGACAAAATGATCTTCGATTCGAGTCGACGATCCTTGACTTTTATGGCAGATCATTTTGTCTTAGTGAACGCGTTTACAACCCCATTAGTGGATGTGATTCAACGCGAATTTCGGAGCCATCGTGAATGACGATGCAAGGTACGTCTGGATCGGTTTCGTAGGCTAACGCCTCTTCAAGTCTTTCAAGTATCGTAGCGACTTCAACAGCTTCGTTAACGAGGGTGGTCGCCATACCGATTTGCATTTCTGTTAGAGCCAAAGTGTCATTGGCACTGTTCATTCCAATTTGGATTCTGGCAGCTCGATAACAGACCACTTCGAGCACAGGCCCAACCATGAGAACTTCGTAGTCCCCATTGTCAGTTTGCCCCACTTTATCCACCCCTCGCAGACTGCAACGAATCGCTTGCAACAACGCCTCTTCGCACATGCTCATGGCATCGTCGCCATACTTCTTAAAGAGCTCTTTACGATTTGAGATCCGTACTTTCAACACGGATACGGGTTCGCCCGAATCAGGAATCGAACTGAGAGCCTGTCGCAAGCACTCGGTGAACTTTTCATGATCCATTACAGCCTGTAACAGCTGCGGACGTTCCGAACTACGACGTCGTGCAGAAAGTTGCTCAGCCCCGGGTTGGTCGCTCGATTGGGTGGCTCGCTGTACTAGGTCCACACACTCTTGGGTTGTGGCGACCACATCTTTCTCTTGGACTGTAGCTTCCGCAGGGGCCGAGCCGGATCGCCTCGCCTTCAGCTCTACTTCAGGCTTCTTACTCGTTGGCCGCACATCGAGAGCGATTGCTTCGGAAGGCTCAAGCGGATGCCATAGCATTTCAAAGGTTTGTGTTTCCATAGGCAACCAGTTGCCATGCGAGTACCAATAGCCACGATTACGGCCATTCTGTTTGGACATATAGAGACCTTCATCGGCTCGTTCGAGCAACGACGGAGGGGTATCTTCCGCCTGGAAGTCGGCCATTCCAACGCTACAGGTTACACGGATATTGCCTTGCTCGGTGCTAACCACGATGTCGCCAATCGACTTGCGAGTCTCTTCCATGATGCGCACCATCCAAGCGGCTGGACAGCCAGCAAAGAGCACGCCAAATTCTTCTCCACCATAGCGAGCCACAACACCACGACCTTGAAGTTTACTGTTCAGCAATGTACCGACTGCAGTGAGTACCTGGTCCCCAACCGAATGGCCATAGGTATCATTGATCTTCTTGAAGAAGTCGATATCAAGCAACGCCAACGTTGTCGTTCGGCCTTCGGCTTGGAAACTCTCGACCGCATCGGCAACGGCCTCATTGAAGGCTAACCGGTTTGCTACCCCAGTTAAGGCGTCCGTACGGGCCTGTGCGGTTACTTCCTCAAGAGCTTGAGCTTGTTTAGCGATACGACTTTGCGCATCGTTTAACTCTTGTTGCATCAGTTTATTGGCCGTTAAGAGTGCGTTGATGGCGCGTTCGAGGCTGGCAGGATTATCGGGCTCCATGCTAGTTAGCGAATTGCTCACCATTTCGATTCGACCTTGGTGCACATCAACACCGGCCGCCATACCCGTGGCGATCGATCGCAAATGTGCTATCAAATGCCGCGATTGCTCCGTTTCCAGCTTATTGCTAACACTGGTATTGGCCCGAAATTGTTGAGCAAGGATCGCACCGACCCCGATGCCCATCACGGTTCCCGCTAGTGTGCAAAGAAATTCAACCATTGGAATCAACAACTGTTGGAAAATGAAACATCGCGCAGCCGGAAACAGATTCTGGCCATTACCGGACGGTAGGTCTCTATTAAGATTCTGTCAAAAGACATCCCCACCACGAAGTGTGATTTACAGGCTTTATCGCTTGCGAATGTAACGGTTGTACTGAATTTGCTTGACAACTTGAAAAGCAAAGGTATACCTAACACTTGGAGGGAGTAAATCCCACCGACCTGCTGGCTTTCATGATGATGCAACATGCGGAACTTGCTTTACACCCTTCCAAACACGGAAGACGCAATAGCAACTGCAGGACCAGTACGGAACTCGAAATTTCTATGTCTGCCGCCCCCAGCCTTACCGTGGCGGCCCTCGTTGAGGGATAACGAGTCATGATTGACGCCGGCTCAAGCAATTTAATCGCTAAAGTTCGCAAGGTTCTGTCCGAAAGCCCAATCTGGGAACTACGCCAGCTACAAGTGGAACAGAAGGGCGAAACAGTCTATCTGCACGGTCGCGTCCGTAGCTTCTACCACAAACAACTTGCACAAGAAGTCATTTTGCGGGCTACACGGGAACTGCCGTTGATCAATGAAGTCAGTGTCGAGAACTGAACTCCAGAAGTCACTGAACTCCAGAAGTCACTGAGCTCCAGAAGTCACTGAACTCCAGAATCAATCGTCCCAGAGCGTATCAACGGGCACATTCGCCAGCACGTTATCCAACCGCTGATGCAGCCCTTCTTCACCTGATAAGATCTTCAGGCCTATCCTTAAGCTCAATAACGGCACACCCGCTAAAATCGGAACTTGAAGTTTCACGATATCTTTGGCGGTGCAGACCACCGCATCAATTCCAGGTCGATGCTGCGCGACCCAGCGCTGCAACACTTCGATATCCGCTCGCTCGTAATTGCAATGATCCTTAAAGATCTGCATATCAACAATGTTCAACCCAAGTCGTTCGAGCGTCATTCGAAAAGCTTGTGGATTACCAATGCCGCAGACCGCCAATACCTTTTTACCCTGCCAGCGTTCAAGGGCTTGCTCTTCTTGCGGCCAACGCACCAAACATTCTGGCTCATGAGCCGCTTCGACCCAGGGTACATCAGCTGCAAATCGCCTTGTCACATCGCAGATCTTTTTGACTTCCTCGCCAGAGACCAGATTAGCGCGGGTCAACATCACTACGTCGGCTCGCCTCAAGCCGCGCAAGGATTCCCGCAATAGCCCGCGTGGCAATTGATAGCCAAAGCCAAACGGATTTGTTGCATCGAGCAGGGTGATTTCCAAATCGCGATGCATGCGTCGATGCTGCATCGCATCATCCAGCAGGATCACTTGAGCCGCAAGTTCATCAACGGCCAACTGTATGGCCGCATTTCGATCGCGATTTTGAATGTGAGGTACATCGGGCAACAAGCGTTCGAGTTCAAGAGCTTCATCATTGACAGAACCTGCCGTAGCACCATAGCCACGACTGACGATGGCAACTCGCAGGCCACGCTGTCTCAACAATTTGGCTAGATAGGCGACGACAGGTGTTTTACCTGTCCCACCTGCGGTAACGTTTCCGATCGAGATAACCGGCACATCAGCCCGATGGATTTTAAGCCAACCGAAGTCATACAGCTTATTGCGAACAAATGTGGCTAGAGCATAGCCCAGACTTGCTAACCATAAGGGCCCACGCACCAGAGGAATGCAGAGACGTTTGCCAAGGGGCCACGTCCGCGATGCACTGGCCGTTCGATTATCTATCC
>JBILTA010000531.1:0-4279 GCA_044371785.1 Pirellulaceae bacterium
ATTCTCAGTATAGCTTAGGTTTTTCTTTGCCGCAGGGCGTCGTAGCACAGGATCGCTTTGAAGCAAACGAGGCACAGGCAACGGCCAGTGATCTTAAAACGATAACGGGTGTGTACGCCCTGTCAGGCTTGAGCATCCACGCAGCTTCTGACAACGATTGGTACCGATTCTCGCTGGTAGGAGATGGCAGGCAGTCGCACTACATTGAACTGCAATCATCAGCACTTGCGGGCGACATCAACTTGGGGCTCTATGATGTCGCCGGGAATTTACTTCAGGAATCGGTTGGGGCTGCGGATGCTGAGCGGTTGAGTTTGTTTGGGTATGCGGCTGGCGAGTATTATTTGAGTGTCTCTGGCCAAAATGGTGCGACCGCTTCTGCTTACGAATTGCTTTTCGATACACCGATTACAGTAATCCCAGTCGACCCATATGAGAGCAATGACTTCCGAAATACAGCTTATGATTTGCGTGCGTTAGAAGGAGGCCGAACCGTCCGAGGCGGTTCTATTCATTCGCCTACCGATCAAGACTGGTTTCGGTTTCAATTGCTCAATATCGGTCGTGATGAGCATTTTGTGTCGTTGAAGTTTTCTCATACGGTTGGCGATTTGGATCTCGCATTGTTTGATACCAATGGCAATCTGTTAAGCAGTGCCAACACGACGGCTGATAGTGAAAGGATATCGTTAAACGGCCTCTTGGGTGGAACCTATTTTGTGCGTGTTAGTGGGTTCGCAGGAGCAACTCAACCTGTCTACGATTTGGAGTTTCTGGCTCCTATCGGCAGTGCCTTGGTCCCTGATCGATTTGAGAGCAACAATAGTTTGGCAAACGCGACGGTAGTGCGTAACCAAGTGAGTTCTTTGCAGGGAAGTTTTGCCCTTACCGATCTCAACATACACACCGCTTCGGATCAAGATTATTTTCGCTTCACGATTGTAGCGGCTGCCACAGCAGCTCACTCCATCACTCTTGATTACAATCCCAGCGACGGTGATCTAGATCTTTTGTTATACGATGCGACAGGATCGGCGCTGCGACAATCGACGCAGGTGAGTTCGATTGATAGTATATCGTTAGCTGGGCTAGCCTCTGGAACGTATACTGTTGCCGTGAAAGCCAAAAGCAATACGCCCAATTCGTATCGGCTAGCGTTTGATACTCCGCGTCCTATCGGCGAAAAAGATGACTGGACGATCATGGTGTATATGACATCTAGCAATCAAGAGAAACAGGCGTTCGCAGATCTCAATGAATTGGAAAAGGCAGCGTTGAGTTTGCCAGGGACAGTCAATCTGGTTGTTTATTGGGATCAAAGCAGTTCGGGCACCAAATATGCAACCGGCAATGGTACGCAAGCAGCTTGGGGTACCGTGGGACAAGCTGTATTGCGACCCGATCGAGATGCTACAAGTATTGCCACCAGCTTCGAATTACTGGCGGAACAAAACAGTGGTGCTGCAACCAGTTTGAGTAATTTCATCAGTTATGCCACGACGGTTGCTCCAGCCGATCGTTATGCGTTGATTGCGTGGGGGCAAGGTGGAGGAGTCTCCGGCTTTGTTCGTGATGACGGAGATGGGACGGCACTTGATCGATTGGAGATTTCAGAGTGGATACAGGCGATGCGTGCACCTGCCTCGCCCCAATTTGATGTCTTGATTGTCGATGCAGCTGTAAGTGGGATAGCAGAGTTGGCCTATAGTGCACGTGATGTGGCAGACTATCTTGTTGTTTCGCCAAGTGCTATGCCCAACGCTGGATTTGACTATGAAGTGTTATTGGCAGCCTTAAGAGATCAAGCGGATCTTTCGGGCGCGCTTTTGGCAGCCTCTCTAGTGCAGAGTTATGAACGTGAATACGCCTCAGTCACTCATTCATGGAGTTCCTTGACAGCGATTCGTTTGGAGGAGATGCAGGGGGTAGCGGCAGCTCTAAAGTCATGGGTTCTGTCGACTGCATCATTAAATGTTGTCCAACGTGATGCCATGGCAGATGAGCTGTTTTCTGCTATTGGCTATTGGAAAGCCGAATATCGGGATTTGGGACAAGCGATGCGACTGCTGGCGAGCAACAGTCTATTTCCGCAAGCGGTTCGCAATGCTGCCCAAAACGTGGCTGATTCCCTTGAAGTTGCTGTAGCCAGTCGTATCGTGAATTCGCGAGATACATCGGGAGTATCTTTGGTGTTGCCGCGCAGCACAGCGTTTGCGGAGGATTACAAAACGCGTTTCGCTGAATTTTTTGCCGCGACCGATTGGGATGATTTTGTAACGGGTGTGGTCGATCGGTATGAAGAATTGGGAACAGCCAACCAACGGTTTGGTCGGGCCATAACTCAACAGGATTGGAGCGAAACGAATTCGCTGGCCGCAACTGCAACCAATCTTTACCAGCAAAGTGGAGCGAACATCACTTACACAGATCTCTCATTACCTAGAGCAGACGATGTCGATTGGTTCCGTTTTTCCATAGGGGCAACAGCCACTGCGGCCCATCAGATTCGTCTGACCAAAGAAGGAGCATCAGCTGTCAAGCTGGAATTGTATGATTCTAAAGGTTCGACATTGCTGCGGAGTCATACTTCGACCACGACACCGACATTATCGTTAAATGGATTGGCAGCTAGCAGTTACATGTTGAAAGTGTCGGCAGCCGATGCGATTGCCGTTTCGCGTTACACTCTGGCGGTGGATGCTCCGGTTGCGACAACACTATTGGATCGAACGGGAGGCAATCAAACGGCAAACCGGGCTCATAATTTAGGAGTCGTCATTCAGTCGGTAGAGCATGTGAACCAGACCCTGGCATCAGTCGCTGAGGAGTGGTTTACGTTTCAATCCCCTAAGTTGCCGGAAAGCACTTGGTATTCGATACAAGTTCGCTTGAGCAATGGTATTATTGCTGAGGCCATATTGAAGAACAGCGCCGGTCAAGTCGTATCGAAGGCGAGCGGTACCAGCGAGTTATTGTTAGGCTATAAAGCTCCGACGGCGGGTGAGACATACCAGTTGCAGGTTATTTCTAAGACGGCAGTGCGTGGAACTTTCCATGTGCATATCGAGAATTTGCAGGCTACGTTTGCCGATGTTGGGGCTGCGGAGAATTTGGCCGGTATGCTAATAGGTGGTTTGCCACTGAGCGAATTGGTTGCCGCTGCGGGTACGGTGACGCTGAGCGATTCCCGATTCCAGTGGCTGAATAATCAGTTACGGCTCAGTAACGATGCCTATTTGAGTTTAACGACAGAGCAGTCTGCATTTGTACGTTTGACGGTGCAAGATTCAGCAAATGTGGGGAAGTCGGTGTCTGTTATTGTGCCTATCGATATTATGGCCAATGCCAATCCTTGGCATAACAAAAAGCAGAAGTACAACACCAATTTTGATATCGACTCGTTGGGTAATGAAGTGGTCAATGCGATTGATGCATTAACGATTATCAATTCTCTGAATCGAGTGGGTGGAGCGTATAAGCTTCCTGTGTTTCGTCGAGCTGCCCCAAGTGCTACGGAGTTGCAGTATGACGTGAATGATGATGGTAGTGTTACGGCCATCGACGCATTGATTGTGATCAACTATCTCAACAGTCGAAGCTGAATAGCAATGGGCCGTAAACGCGACTAACTACCACAAATCGTTAATGGCGCGGATAGGCGCGAAGTACTCACTCGTACTCGTCTTGTGCTTGCTGGGCAACATCCTTGGATTTAGCAGGTTCATCACGTTCGATTTCCACGACGCGGCGGCTGAGAAGTTGTTTTGAGCGTTCCATAATGGAATTAAATCGCAGGACGTTATCGAGGACGACGGGGCGTGGTGTACCAGGGATGGTCATGATTATGCGCCCTGCACCTGCGAGAATGTACTCGAACACGTCGTTGATTTCGGTGTTGAGTTTTAGGCCTCCAGTCGAAAATCTCTCGATGTTGCCAAGTAGGCCTGTGTGATGAATCAATTCGTTGCTGGTTAGCTCCCAATAGTCAAACCGGGTTATCAAGGCCATGCCAATAAAAAGCAAAAACATGCCGGCAAAGATGGCATAATAAAAATCAGCAGACGCTTTGAGATCGAGCGAACTGAGCCATGCTTGTAATGGTGCCACAATCCCGTACCGCTGGTTGATTAAGATAACGCCCAGCACTAAGGCCACTATGGCAGCCAACATCGTCAGCGAAGTGGAACGCGGGAAATCATAGGTGATGACCAACAAATTAAAGGTGAAGCAAATCAAAAATGCTCCACCAAAGAAATGATCCCAGCTTGGTAAGAAAGTG
>JBILTA010000338.1:0-6226 GCA_044371785.1 Pirellulaceae bacterium
GTTGGCTTGTGGTAACAGATTCGTTTCTTCGTTGCGAATATTTGTTGCCGACAAACCTTGATTGGGGATGCACTTAGGATCATCACCGTATATTGTAAGGCCTAATGCCTATTCACGACATATCGTAAGCCTATGCGTTCACGCTGCTCTTTAGTACATCTTGAGACCGTTTTATGACTTTCGACTTTGAACGCCGCCGTCAAAAACTTGTCCGACACCTGAAACAGAACAACCTTTCTTCCTTTTTGGTCTCCCATTCACCCAACGTAACCTATTTGACCGGTTTTTCAGGCGACAGTACCTACTTGTTCGTGCATCAGGGACGGTTTCTGTTGCTGAGCGACCCTCGTTATGCAGAGCAGATTCAGAACGAATGTCCTGGCATGGACTGCTTTATTCGCTCCCCGGATACCACATTGCTCGAAGCAACGGCTGCACAGGTCATCAAAGCCAAGTGCAACCAATTGTGGGTTGAATCGCATTATATGGCACTTTTTGGTTACGAGATTCTAAAAAGCCGCCTGAGTGGCTGCGAGATCCATGGCTCGGCTGGGCATGTCGAGGGCTTGCGCGAAATTAAGGACAAGGAAGAAATTGCGAAAATCGAACGTGCCATTGAAATGGCGGAAAGAGCCTTCCAAATCGTTCGCGCCGGGCTGAAGGCGGAATATACCGAACGAACCGTTGCGCATCAGCTCGAAAACGAAATCCGTGCTCTAGGTGGAATCGGCTGTAGCTTTCCACCCATTGTGGGTGTGGGGCCGCGGGCTGCACTACCCCATGGCACCCCATCGGACGCCAAAATTGGGAGCGAGCCTTTTGTCTTGATTGATTGGGGAGCCAGAGAGGGGGAGTACATCAGCGACTTGACCAGGGTATTGGTCACAAGTAAAATCCCGCCCAAATTTGAAAAGGTGTATCGTTTGGTTCTGGAAGCCAATGAAGCTGCTATCCGTGCAATTCGGCCTGGAATTCCAGCCTGTGATGTGGATAGGGCAGGGCGTGAAGTAATCGAAAAGGGGGGATTCGGGAAGCAGTTCGGGCATGCTTTAGGGCATGGAATCGGATTGCAAGTACACGAATCGCCCAGGATGGGTTTAGAACAAAGGCGACCTTTGTTGCCTGGTATGGTAGTCACTGTCGAGCCGGGAATTTATATTCCAGGATGGGGCGGCGTCCGCATCGAGGACGATGTCTTGGTCACCAAAGATGGTTGTCGGGTTTTGTCAACACTTCCCAAAGATCTTGAATCGATGGCAACGAAGTGCTGGTAAACAAAACACCGACCGCTGGAAAAGCATACCGAACAATTTATATCGAACTAATTATTCCGAATAACTATTTCTTACGCGAACCGGTTCAAACGGGGAGTACATGCGGATGACAGACTCAGGCGAAAACCAAGGGCAAGAAGCACAAGCGGATGATGTATTCAGCGTAGAACGAATTCGCAGCTTGGTTGAACTGATGAAGGAGCACGATCTTCGCGAAGTCGATTTGCGTCACTTCCGGCAACGAATTCGCATTTGTCGCGGCCCACAAGAAGTCGCCATGATGCCAGCTCCAACCATGGTCGCGCCACAATTTGCGGCTCCTGTTGCTGCAGCAGCACCACCTGCACCTTCAGCAACCTCTCCAACTGCACCACCAGCTGCGGTTGATGGACCTCATATTGTCACAATTAAATCTCCGATGGTCGGCACGCTTTATCTTCGTCCCAATCCAAAGGCTGAATCTTTCGTAAAGATTGGCCAGTCCATTACACCAGAAACGACGATTTGCATCATTGAAGCCATGAAAGTCTTCAATGAAATTCCGGCGGAAGTCCGTGGCAAAGTCGTCGAGATCCTTTGTGGCAACGAAGAGCCGGTCGATTTTGGTAAACCGTTGTTCAAAGTAGACACCCGCGGATAACATTAGATTCATGTATAATAGAATTCTTATTGCCAATCGTGGCGAGATCGCTCTGCGCGTACAGCGTGCCTGTCGTGAATTGGGGATCGAAACTGTAGTTGTCTACAGCGAAGCCGACAAAGATGCACCCTATGTCCGACTCGCTGATCAAGCGATTTGCATCGGCCCGCCACGATCCATCGACAGCTACTTAAAGATCGATCAAATCATCAGCGCTGCCGAAATCGGAAACGTTGATGCAATCCATCCTGGTTATGGCTTCTTGAGCGAAAACAGTCACTTCAACGAAGTCTGTCGTTCCTGTAACATCGACTTCATCGGCCCAACGCCCGAAGCGATGGAAAAATTAGGCGATAAGAACCAAGCTCGCCAAATGGCCAAGCTGGCTAACGTCCCAGTTGTACCTGGAAGTGAAGGCCTGATTGAAAACGAAGAAGATGCTGTGCGAACAGCACGTCTCATCGGCTATCCCGTGCTCATTAAGGCTACCGCTGGTGGTGGCGGTAAAGGGATGCGCGTTGCCGCCAACGAACTGTCACTCAAGTCTGCGCTAGAGCAAGCTCAAAACGAAGCTAAAGCGGCCTTCGGCAATGGTGGTGTGTATCTGGAACGATACATCGAGAAACCACGCCATGTTGAAGTACAAATTATCGCTGACCATTTCGGCAATGTTTGCCATTTGCATGAACGCGATTGCTCAGTCCAACGCCGACACCAAAAACTGATCGAAGAAAGCCCATCACCTCGGCTTCCTGAGTCCGCTCGGCGGGAATTATGTGAAGCGGCGGTACGATTGGTCAAAACAGCCGGTTATACCAATGCGGGAACCGTCGAGTTCATCGTTGACCAAGAGAACCGCTTCTATTTCATTGAAGTAAATGCTCGAATTCAGGTCGAACATCCGGTGACGGAAATGGTAACGGGCATTGACTTGATCAAGACTCAAATCGCGGTAGCCTCCGGGAAACCATTGCCGTTCACACAAGAAGAAATTGTGCCGCGTGGTGCAGCCATGGAATGCCGAATTAATGCGGAAGATCCAAACCGCAATTTCCAACCTTGCCCAGGCAAAATCGAGCGTATCTTCATACCAGGTGGATACGGTGTCCGTTTCGATACCCACGTCTCAGCTGGGTATGTCGTACCGCCATATTACGATTCAATGATCGGCAAGCTGATCGTCTTTAAAGAAAACCGCGAAGATGCCATCGCTTGCATGATGCGCTGCCTTTCGGAACTCCAAATCGAAGGGATCAGCACGACCGCAGATTTCCACAAAAAGGTTCTGTCGCATTCGGATTTTGTGCAAGGACTCGTGGACACCAAGTGGGTTGAAAGAGAATTGTTAAGCAAGTAGTTCATTGGATGAGTTGGGGAGCGAGGGATTCATGCCTGCAGTTAACACATCGGGTATCAAAAAAGTTGCGATTCTATTTGCGGGTGGCCCAGCCCCTGCAGCCAATGCGGTTATCTCAACCGCAGCGTATTCATTTATGAATGCTGGTATTGAGGTACTGGGAATTCGACATGGCTACAGTAGCTTGATCGATTACACGCCAAGCAAGCCGTTGGTTGAAGGAAAAGATTACTTTAAGTTTGACGCTGGTATTTTGCATCACGCCCGAACTTCCCAAGGGATTATGATCGGCACCGCCCGAACCAATCCAGGAAAAGTAGTTTCGTCTCCTGATCACCTAAAGGACGCTGAACGCTCGGCCCCCCTAAGACGCGTCTACGAAGGCCTGCTTTCTCTTGGTGCTGACGCGTTGATTTCGATCGGTGGCGACGATACGCTCAAAACCGCGAATAAAATGAAGATGTTTCAAGACCTTCTTCCTGAAGGCTCCAAAAAACTGCCTGTCATCCATCTTCCCAAAACAATCGACAACGATTACATGGGAATCGACTTTACCTTTGGTTACTTTACGGCTGCTGAAACTCTGGCCTCAGAAATCCGCAACCTCAATCATGATGCCGAAGCGGGTCGCGCTTATTTCGTCGCTGAAACAATGGGACGCAGTGCGGGCTGGCTTGCGTATGGCGCAGCGATTGCAGGCGAAGCTTGTATGGTGCTGAGTGTAGAAGATATCATCGGTACCCTCCGCGGCAGCGAGTCCGTAACCGATCCGACGACTGGTAAGTCGGTCACACGCACGATCATGAACGTTGAAAAGGTCGTGGATCGAATCGTCAAACTGATGCAGAAACGCGAGTCGGATGGCCGCGCTTATGGCGTAATCGTGTTGGCAGAAGGCTTGGCCGAATATCTTCCCGCCAAGTATCTGGAAGGCGTGACTCGCGATGATCACGGACACATATCAATTGCCAACGTGAACCTCGGCCGAATGATCAGCAAACTGATTATGGACGCCTACAAAGCTAAGACGGGCAACAGCAAAAAAGTAACCGGTTTGCAACTGGGTTACGAATCTCGCTGTGCTCGCCCAACCGCATTCGACGTGATGCTCGGTTCGCAGATTGGCGTCGGGGCATTCCGTGCCTTGGTCGAAAAGAAGCTCAATGGCGTCATGGTTTCTGTCGCCGGACAATTGGATATTCAGTATGTCCCATTTGAAACTCTAGTTGACCCCGTTACGCTTGTCACCAAAGTTCGCTACATCGAAACCAACAGCGACTTCTACCAATTAGCGCGATCACTGGAAACGTACATCGAAGACTGATCGATCCGGAAATTAGAACTTATCAAACCGCAATGGCCCCCCTCCCGTCCACAGTTCTGTGAACCGGGAGGTTTTTTATTGCGCTAATGACGCTCTCCCGGAAATGCCTACTTTCTATTGGCAAGCACGGCCCAGTAGAATACAACCTCGCCCAAGCCTCAACATTTAGAACTACTCTATTTGTTCTTATTCCTTAAGGACCAAACGATGTCAAACGGTTTCAATGCTCCCAATCCATACGTAACACCAGGAGGAGCTAACTACGGACCGTCTTCTCCCGCACCGTCAGACCTGAAAGTCAAGCTGCCGGCTATTGCGTTGATAATTGTAGGGGCGTTGGGACTGCTCGCTTCCATCTACAGCGTTTACGTTGCGATGTTCGCTGCACCCGAACCCATCGACCCCGAGATGAATGAAGCCGCTAGAGCATTCATTGAAGGGTCGCGAGGTCCTGTAGCTGCCATTATTCAAAGCGTATTCATCTTAGTGAATATCGCCATCATGGCTGGTGGCGCGATGATGGTCCAACAAAAGAACTGGGTATTCGCGCTGGTGGCCTCGATCCTTGCTTGCGTGAATATTGGGAGCTGCTGCTGTTTTCTCGGCCTGCCTGTCGGCATCTGGTCGATCATTATTCTATCGATGGCCGATGTTCGCCAAAACTTCGATGCGAATCGATGAACCCAACTTAGACCGGTTCGCAACTTAGATAAGTTCGCACCCTAGATAAGTTCCTAACTGAGATAGGCTTCCAACGCACGATTTGTTTTCCTTCATCACCAATCCGCCATGCAATGCCTTGGATGGTGATGGGAAACAAATCAACCCTTGTGGAACCAAAATGAAGAAGAAATTGGGGTGTAGGGACTCGAACCCCAACTAACAGAGTCAGAATCTGTCGTGCTACCAATTACACCACACCCCAGGGTTGAAAAAATTTAGACCAGAGTACATGGAAGGTCAAGAGGGCATAAATCCAGGACTCTAGCCTCTACAAAGCGGTTCATCTGGTCACTGGGTGGCACCCAGCGACCAGATGCTGAACTTACTGAATCAAACTGCTTACTGCTATTTTCGACGAACAGGCTGTTGAGCCGAAGCCTGCTGAATGGCGGACTTTTTGCGAAGAGCAGGGGAGGTCGAACGAGTGGTTGCACCGGAATCAGGCATTGGATTCACAGCCGGTGCAGTTTGCGGCATAGACGGAGTAGGTTTCGCTGGGGTGGGAGCCGCTTTAGGTGCCGCGCTACCACGGACGGGACCATCATAAATTACTTCGCCGTCATGCGATCCTACGTGGCTAGAATGACCACCGCTGGCACAGGATGCACAGCCTGATGAATGGCCTCCGCTAACGACATGACCTTCGTGCATCATTGCTCCGCCATCACATGTCGAGCAACCTGAATCACAGCCTGGCCCTACATAACGCATACCCCACAAACATGAGAGGCGATGAAGCAACGGAACACAAGCAGGTTCACTGCAACCACAGCCCTCATGACCACAGCCACCTACGTGGTCACCGCAAGAGTTGCAAGGATCGCATTGTGGCGGATGATTGTGCCACTCGTCCACATAGAACTCTCCACATCCGTTGGAGCAAGCCTGGTTGGCCATCCAAGCACCTG
>JBILTA010000339.1:0-6203 GCA_044371785.1 Pirellulaceae bacterium
AGGCACAGGTATTTTCACTCGCCTATTTTCGAAAGCCGTTGGCAATGATGGCAACGTTATTGCGGTCGATATCTCACAGAACTTTCTGGACCACATTCAGAAAGTTGCTCGCGAACAAGGACAAACTAACATCGGCACATTACTGTGCTCGGAAGACTCTACCAAACTGACAGCCAATACAGTGGACTTAGCGTATATTTGCGACACTTACCATCACTTTGAATACCCCTTCAAGACGATGGATTCTTTGTTTGCTGCCATGAAACCGGGTGGCCGAGTTGTATTGGTCGATTTCAAACGTATCGAAGGCGAAACCAGTGACTGGACGATGAACCACGTACGCGCTGGCCAAGAGGTCTTTGAAGCCGAAGTGCTTAAGGCGGGATTCGTTAAAATCGGCGAGAATAAGGAGTTGCTGAAAGACAACTATTTCGTCATTTTCCAAAAGCCAAAGACCACACTCACCTCGAAACCTGCAACTACCACGGAACGTAAGCTTGTATTCCCTATCGTTGACGGTGTAGGTGGTGTGTTACCCCGACCCCAGGCAGCGGAACAACCTCGAGCGGGCGCAAAAGTGGTGTTCGACATTACCAATGACACAAAGTCCGCAGATATCAACAAAGGGCTCGACCGAGTCGCTCGTTTGCTAAATCTCTATGGTTCAGCGGGCCTGAAAGCATCCGATATAAAAATCGCCCTCGTCCTGCATGGCGAATCAACAAAAGCCGCGCTCAGTGACAGCTCCTACAAGACCCGATTCGAAGTCGAAAAGAATCCCAACCTACCGTTGATCAAGAAGTTGCAGGAGCTGGGTGTCGAAATCTATGTCTGTGGGCAGGCTCTCAACTACAAAAACTTTGACGACTCCGAAGTTGCCGACCTGATACCCATTGCCTCAGCCGCTTTAACCGTCGTGACAAACAAGCAAGCTGATGGTTTCTCGTACATTCCCGTCCATTAGCCGAACGCTAGCGCCGGTTTTCTGCGGGACAGCCGACAACGCGAATCTCCGCACAAGCTTACTGCCGGATTGGTAAATCTTGGCTGGTCGCCTGACAGGCGCGGAAACGCAGCCGCATGATACCACATAGCGTTAAGGCGTATTGTCCCAAGCCAATCCAGACAAACAATCCCACGCCTAGGTACTGACCTAGTTCGATATAGCGACTTGATGCGCGACCTACGTCCTGCCACGTCTCTCGCTCTTTGGCAAATTTTTCGCGCATTTCCGAGACGCTCACACTCACCTCTTCCAGTTGTTTTTGAATAAGTGCATTCATACGCAAGAGATTCCTGGCGTTGTTCACAAGCTCCTGTCCCTGGTTCAATGACATCCAACATGCTTCTGCATCACTGACCACTCTAAGCAATCGTAGTAGGGCGATCCGCGTTTTACCTAGAGTTTCAAGAAATGTTCCAGCAATACGCTGATTCTTTTCTAAACTGAAATTTAGAGTCTCTCTGCCCTGACGCATCATCTCTTCACTTGTTTCAATCAAGTGGATAAGACTTTCGATTTCCGAAATGGTATTATGCAACTTCACTTCCAACGATTTCACTTCGGGTTTAGCCAGAAATTCCCGCACTATGGCTTCATTAAAGTCCTGCGCAAGTCCCAGCTCAGCGGCCAAAAGCATATCATTGGCCTCGCTGAGACCTTGTGAGGCTCGTTGCATTTGTCGATCGCCGATTTCGAACAAATGATCCGATTGCGTGAAAAGCATTTGATTCATACGATCGATCCGCTGACCGGCTATCCATAAACCGATGGCCAACACAACGCAAGCAATCAGCCCAACAGCTCCAATCAAGAAGGGAATCATTCCCAAGCTTCGTCGAAAAATGTGCATAACACGCCAACTCGAAAAGACCTCAAAAAAGAACTCGTCATTCAACATGAACGATAAGTGTGTGTAGTCTATTCGAGATTCGAGATGCTGCGTATCAGGCTGGACGTAGAATATCATGAACAACATTGCCAGCGATATCGGTCAAGCGATAGTCGCGGCCAGCGTGTCGATACGTGAGCTTTTCGTGGTCGAATCCCATCAGGTGCAAGATAGTAGCGTGCAGGTCGTGAATATGCACCTTATCTTGCATCGCTTTGAAACCGAAAGGGTCGGTTGCTCCATAGGCCATACCACCTTGGACACCACCACCCGCCATCCACATGGTAAATCCCCAGGGATTATGATCGCGTCCATCAGAACCTTCAGTGGTTGGAGTGCGTCCAAATTCGCCTCCCCAAATGACTAATGTATCGTCCAACATGCCGCGTTGCTTTAAGTCTGTCAACAATGCAGCGATGGGTTGATCGATATCAAGGCATAGATTCTTTGTCGCCCCATTATGTCCTGCATGCGTATCCCAAGGTTGGCCATTGCCGTAGTAAACCTGTGTGAACCGTACGCCCCGCTCAGCCAGTCGTCGGGCCAGAAGACAGCCGTTGGCAAAATGACCATTGCCGTAAAGCTGTCGCACATGAGCAGGTTCACGCTGAATATCAAATGCTTCACTCGCTTCCATCTGCATACGAAACGCTGTTTCCATCGCCTGAATGCGGGCTTCCAAATCCGGATGTTGATTGCGTGTGCTCAAATGGTCTTGATTGAGAGCTCGCATCAATTCTAACTGTTTCAGCTGTTGCTCTGGCTTGAGTGAACTGCTGGCATTGCTCAGAAAGGGAATCATCTTGTTGGGATCAAGATGGGTGTGATTGACGAACGTCCCTTGGTGCTCACCTGGCAAGAATCCATTGCTCCACAATTCAGCAAACCGTACAGGTCTTCCAGGACAGCAAACGACAAAGCTGGGCAAGTTGTCGTTTTCGTTGCCGAGCCCATAAGACAACCACGCTCCCAAGGTGGGACGGTTCGGAGTCAGCGTTCCATTGTTCATCATGAACAACGCAGGTCCATGATTGGGGTTATCTGTGTAGAGTGATCGGAGCACACAGATATCGTCGATGCATTTGGCCGTATGGGGAAGTAACTCGCTTACCTCTAAGCCACTTTCACCATGTTTGGCAAACTTAAACGGAACGGCCATCAATGTTCCGGTGGGACGTTCTGTTCGTAAATCAGCGCCCGCAGGCTTCTGGCCCGCATAGCGATTGAGATCTGGCTTGGGATCAAATAAATCGCATTGGAAGGGACCACCATTCATAAACAAATGAATGATTCTTTTGGCTTTTGGAACGAAGTGTGGCCCCACACCCTGTGTCCGCGGAGCTGCTTGCAGCGCATCGGCCAAAGCTAATGCTCCCAGCCCGCCACCTATACTGCACAATGCTGTTCGACGATTTATTACCGGTGCCAACATAACACTTAATCCACAAACCAAAACTCGTTATTGCCCAATAGTGTCTGGCAATACAGTTGCCATTGTTCGGGCGATCCTTCACCGACAAAAATCCGTCCTAGTTCAATCTCTTTTGCGGTAGGCGATCTTCCGTACAACAATCGATATGCCAAATGAATTCTGCGGTCCATCGGGGCGAGCGTAGTAGATGGTTCGCCCGAAGTGTTTGCATTGGCCTCAAGCCGCTGCAAATGCTCGAAAAAGGCTTTTGCTTGAAACAGCATGAAAGGACTGTTGAGCACAAACAGCTGTTGCAACGCAGTACTTGTAGGCAAACGTTGCGGACTGTGCGTTACGGGATCGGGATAGTCATACAACCGCAACATGTCGGCAAGTTCCCGACGTACGACAATGCCATATAATGTGCGGCGGCCATGCTCACTTTGATTGAGATCAAACGGCTCGCCCCCGACGCGCTGATCGAGTCGGCCGGTTACCACTAGCATCGTGTCACGCCAAGCCTCAACTTCCAACCGACGAATGGGAAAGCGTGTATAGTAACGGTTGACTGGATCGCTTTCGTCCGTGATTTGGGATGATTGTCGGTAGGTTGCTGAAAGCATAATTTCTTTGTGCAACCATTTTAAAGACCAACCGTTTTCGACGAATCGTTTCGCCAAGTCTTCCAACAGTTCCGGATGCGTGGGAGCCTCGCCTTGGGTACCGAAATCGCTAGGTGTTTCGACAATCCCACGGCCTAAATGCAACTTCCATATGCGATTGACAATCACGCGTGCCAGCAGTGGTCCCGATTGCGCCAACATCGCATTGGCCAATTCCAGCCGTCCGCTTCCTTGCGAAAACTTTGGCGGATCCGCTGAAGAAAGAACCGACAGATAACGCCTTGGTACAACTTCGCCTAATTTGTTAGGATTACCGCGGATTTCAATGGCAGCTTCTTTGGGCTGATTGACGTAAACGATTCGACTGCCATGCCCTTGCTCCACGGGCTTCACTTCCAGCGTCGCATCGATTGTTCCTGGTGCCATAGGAGCATTAAAGCCCGGCACCAATTTCAGCTGGGCGATTTTTCCAGCAAGAGCTTCACGCTCGGCTTTCTTCTTTTCCAATTCCAATTTCTCTGTTTCATTCAGCGAAGTCTCTTTCTCTTTCTTCTCGCTCGCGTTGATTTCTGTGGTTAGCTTTGCCAGCTTGGCATCTAACTCACTCACTTCCCTTTTCGCTTCAATCACTCCCAACGAATCCACGGATCGATCGAGCGCGCGGTCAATCAACCGACTATTGGCAAAGACACCTGCAATGGCGTAATAATCTTGCTGAGTAAAAGGCTCGGTTTTGTGATCATGACAACGAGCACAAGAAAGATTCACACCCAAGAACGTACTTGACCAACTATAGATTCGCTCTTCGTATTCGTCGGAAACGATACTCTTGATGATTTCAACAGGTAATTGCAGCTCTTTCCAATATGTGGGGCTTAACCCGATAAAGCCGAGTGCAGCCAGATCTTCATCGCGAGCTTCCTCCATTTGGTCCGCGGCAATCTGCAGTTTGACGAAGCGATCATAGGGCATATCTTCATTAAGAGCCTGCAAGACCCAATCGCGATACCGATATGTGTGATGAACTTCGGCCCACTGCTCGGGCACATCACAATAACGAACAAGCTCTAACCAGGCCCTCGACCAGCGTTCACCATATTGAGGCGTAGAAAGCCACTGCTCAACCAATCGATCGTATGCATCAGGGCTGCGATCGTTGACAAAAGCTTCGATCTCCTCGAAGCTAGCAGGCAAACCAAGCAAGTCCATTTTGGCACGGCGAATCCAGGTCCGCTTATCGGCAGCTTCATTTGGACGCAGATTGTTTTCGACTTGTTGAGCTCGAATAAATGCGTCATGCCGGCGTACGATCCATTGCATCGAAGCATCGTCCAATGCGATAGAGGGGACGGGGATTGCATCATGTGCCAACGGTTGAAAAGCCCAATGTTTTCGCCCTGCCTCGATGTCGATTTTCGGTTTATCCACCATTTTGACATCGACCGCAGGGTAGGGGAGCCCCATTTTTACCCATTGCTCGAATAACGAGATATCACGATCCGACAATTTGCCTTTGGGAGGCATTTCATAATCTGGATCGCGATAATGGACTGCGGCTAAAAGCAAACTTGAATCGACATTATTTAGATCGATCGCTGCGCCATGATCACCGCCGCGGACAATACCTTCTTTGGAATCAAGCACCAAGCCACCGTTGATTTCCGTAGTCGTGGAATGGCACTCGAAACAATGCTCAATCAATAAAGGACGAATCTTTTGTTCGAAGAACTGTAGACCTTCTACGGATTCTTGTGCTATCCCCCAGGGCGCAATGCAAAGCAGCACGAACAAAAAACGCACGCAGAGAGCAATAAGGATTGGTAGCTTTATTCGATACATGGATAGAGCTGGAAAACTGGGTATGAGAAACCCGTAGCGGGATAGAGCGGGGGCTGGACTAGTAACAAACGTCCAGTCTTCAAATTAGCAGAAATGGGGGGCTCTCGCAAGCAAATGCGGCGGAAGCCTGAAAGTAACGAATGATTCGTTGCTTGCTTTGGATGAATAAAAGCTCACAACTACGGTTCTTAACGGTAAAGTGGTATCTGAACACGTCGGCTCCTCGTTATCTGTAGGCTGCAAAAGCATGCGAATCCCCGCTATCAAAGGCATCATCGAACGACGAATTCTAGCGAACTATCGCGTCGAGCCTGAATTGATCGCACAATTGCTCCCGAAACCATTCCGCCCACAGTTGTTTCGGGGATATGCCCTTGCCGGAATTTGTCTCATACGACTTGCGAAAGTGCGCCCCAAGTTTCTTCCTCTTCCGATCGG
>JBILTA010000340.1:0-6158 GCA_044371785.1 Pirellulaceae bacterium
CGACCAGAGTAAAACTTGGACGGATAGGAAGCATCCACCAAGAGTTGCAACGAGTCTCCCTTCGCTGCAACTTGGCTTTACGTTGTTTCGTCATTGGACCAAACCCTTTCGGATTATCGAGGCGACATTTGCTGAAAGCCCTAATCAGCTTACAGCTTCAGCTCAACCTCATAACAACCCAGTGATTAGTTAGAGAGACCGTCTTCGAGAGTAGCTTCAGAAAAGTTAGTAACGTTATCGAATTGAGCGGACAAATCTTGGCTTGAGTTGTATCGCGCTGATGGAGCTGGCGAAGGAGGTGAGCCGACTACGATTGGCTGCCCCGTTGGAAAGATAAAGAGTACGGTTGCTGCCGTGCTGGCATAACCACCGAAACGATTATCTAAACCAGCGCACACAATTTGAAAAGTCTTGTCGTTTTGATATTTGTAGCCACCCGTCATCGTGCTGGTCGTGGTCGACAAATAAGGTCGAGCCGTTCCAAAAAACACTGGTGACGAAGAGCTATTTTCGTAGGCATTAAAAATGGTTCCAACCGATGGCACATCAAACACGTAGGTACGACTGTCGAAGTAGGCTGTTGGAACTGTTGCCCCTTTGATTCGCGATACGGGCATAACGTCCGCAGGCTCGGAAACGCCCAAAACACTCATGCCAAATGCGGTCTCGTCCACGATGTCTAACGCAACCGCACCGCCAAAATCATAGATCGCGTTTTCGCGGTCTGTGTTGTAAACAGGCGAACCACTGACGATCACAAACGGTCCACCCGGACCAGTAAATGGGCGCTGAGGATCGGAACTAAATCCACCCAGGAAGAAAACCAAGGCTTCTGCTCGATTCATAACTCCTTGTGGAAACGTTCCACTTCCAGTACCACCGCAAGCAGCTTGCAATACGGTTAGTTCCGTGGACACCATCCGAGGAAATGCTTTGCGAAGATGTCTGGCGACCACGTCCCAATTGCTGCCGTCTGGTGGATAGTCACCATATTTTGTTTTGTATTGCTCAATCGCGGTGGAGATATTCGTCACTTCGATCTTCATCGCTGCTTTCTTGGCGCGAATATAAGCGGCATAAGCTGTTGGTACAGCAATAGCCACCAAGATCCCAATAATTGTGATCGCAACCAACAACTCAATCAGTGTAAACCCGTGGCGGCCATGTATCGCTTTTCGCACAGAACAGTCTCCTGACTAACGGGTGAACTCTTTTGCCACCCAACGACAAGTTTTTTGGGATAAGTAATTTGCACCAGCGATTCCCAATAGAATCGCTGGTAACATGGACCAACCAACTAAGAGAGCGATGTGATCAACGAAATCAGCGGCATAAACAACGCAATCACAATAAAACCGACGCTGATACCAAGGAACACGATCAATAAAGGCTCGATCAAGCGGGTCAAACCTTCGGTCATAACGTGAACTTCTTCATCGTAGGTATCCGCGACCTTGTAAAGCATGGTGTCCAGTTCACCGGTTTCTTCACCCACGTCCACCATGTTCACAACCAGGTCGTCGATAACTCGCTGTTTCATCTTGATCATGTAGCCCAATAAGGCCATCACAATTCCAATCACCGTGATACCTGCCCCAATTTGGAGCAAACCGTCGGTAGCCCCTTTAGCCGACCCTTCGCCGGTGCGGCCTGCGGTCAAAGCCACCGACAACACCATGATTCCTGGAAAACTGCCCATCAACACCCAAAAGAAGGCCGCCATCGGATGAAATCCGGGTACCGAGTTCTCCTTCATGGGCTTGCTGATCACGTCCCCCTCGCGAATCGCATCGGATATCTTCGAGAAGATGCGTTCAAACTGGGCGTTTCCAGCCGTCTCACGCGTAATGTTCAAAGCTTCCAAAATCGGCACACCTGAGGAAACCAAGGTGCCCAATGTACGGGTCGTTCGAGCCAAAATATTCTTTTCAACCAACGATCCAAAGACGGGCAACTTAATGATGTATTGGTCAAAGCCCATGCGACCCTGCTTGAATTTGCAAATCAACTTTGCAAGTAACCAGTACGCCACCGGGATCAAGATCAAAAGGAACCAGTATTTCACCACGTAATCGCTCATCGCGACCAACAACAGCGTGATGCTGGGGAGTTTCAAATCGAACTCGTCGAACATTTTCTTAAACGTGGGCACGATATACATCATGATCCCAACCAAGATCAACAAGGCGATCGTTACCACCGCAATCGGGTAAATCAAAGCACCTTTCACTTTGCGTTTCAACGATTCGGCTCGTTCCAAGAAGTCCGACAAACGCTGCAAAATGACTTCCAAGGCACCGCCCGCTTCACCCGCTTTGATCATGTTCACGTACAGACGCGTGAAGACCTTGGGGGATTTGGACATCGATTCAGACAATGTCGAGCCAGCTTCAATCTCTTCGCAAACATCTTGCAAAGCGTACTTTAGCTTCCCTGGCTTATTGTTGTTTTCGAGAATCTTTAGACTTCGCAGAATCGGCAAACCGGCATCCTGCAAAATAGAAAGTTGGCGTGTGAAGGCACAGATGTGCTTGGTCTTCGCACCACCCAACGAAAAGGGACGTTTCTTCTTTTTCTTCCCCGGGCCGGCCGCCGCCGCCCCCTTCTTCAAGGAGATCTTGGTAACAAAATAGCCCATGTTACGAATCGTGGTCTGTGCTTCCTCTTCACTGGCCGCATCGATTACGTCTTTAATTTCCTGCCCAGTGGCATCCATGGCCTCGAATTGAAAGGTTGGCATGGCAGTAGTCCTGAATAGGTCCTAAAAAAGTCTTGTTCTAGATTTATCTGAAAAGTGATCGATGCCGGATCAGCCCAGTCGCAGGCAAGTCCAGTCACAGGCAAGCCCAGTCGCAGGTGGGACCCGTTAAAAAGTCCACCTGCTGATTGCATCATAGGCACCATCCGATTTTGCGGTGGAATTTTGTCAAAAATCCCGCTCCGCAGCGCCTAATTTCGATTCTTCTTGGGCACCGAGGCGCCCTGCCAACGGAAAACTAGCCGTCGACAATGGTCTCGCGGACCACTTCCTCAGCCGTCGTGACCCCTTCGAATACAAACTTCAAACCGTAGTCACGCAGAGGGATCATCCCATGCTTGGCCGCCACGCGACGCATTTCATCGACCGTGACGTTCTGCATCACCATCTCGCGCAGCTCGTCGTTCATAACCATGAGCTCAAACAACCCCACACGTCCCTTGTAACCTGTGTTGTTGCATTTGTCGCATCCCTTACCTTTATAGAACTTTCGATCCCCCACCTGATCAGGAGCGATCCCCAGATCTGCCAACATCTCCAATGGCGGCTCGGTCTCTTCTCGGCACTTGGTGCAAATGCGACGGACCAAACGCTGAGCCAAAATGGCCTCCACCGTGGCCGTGATCATAAACGTCGGGATACCCATATCCTTCATACGGGTAATTGTGCTGGGTGCGTCGTTGGTGTGAAGCGTGCTGAACACCAAGTGACCGGTAAGCGATGCCTGAATGGCAATTTCCCCAGTCTCCAAATCGCGAATCTCACCCACCAGAATAATGTCGGGATCTTGTCGCAAAATGGCCCGCAAACACGAAGCAAACGTAACCTGAATATCGGGGTCGACCGGAATCTGCACAATGCCGTCGATATCGTATTCCACCGGGTCTTCCGTGGTAATCAACTTGTCTTCAATGTGATTCAATTCGCTTAAAGCCGAATACAACGTCGTCGTCTTTCCAGAACCTGTAGGCCCCGTCACCAACACGATCCCGTTGGGCCGTTCGCATATCTTGCGAAACTCGCGCAAAGTACGCTCGTCCATCCCCACATTGTTCAACGACAACGAGACCACGGAGCGGTCGAGAACTCGCATAACCACGCTCTCGCCAAACATTGTTGGCAACACGCTCACACGCAAGTCCACGGGGTGGCCACCGATCATCAATTCGATACGACCGTCCTGAGGCAAACGGCGTTCGGCAATATCCAAGTTGGCCATAACTTTGATACGCGTGGTGATCGCAAACGCCAAGTGACGTGGCGGTGGAACCATTTCATACAACACACCTTCCGCTTTGATGCGGATGCGGAATTCGTCTTCAAATGGCTCGAAGTGAATATCGCTCGCATGATCCTTAATCGCCAACAACATCACCATGTTGAGCAGCTTTCGCACCGGCACACTGTCGGCCAATGCTTCCGCGTCGGTCAAGTTAAACGGCCCATCCTTATCGAACGCTTTCGCCGCTTGGAACAACTCTTCGTCATCTTCCAACTGCTTGACGATTCGCTCTACCGATTCATGATCCGATGAGTAGTAGCGTTCCATCAAGCCACGAATATCGCGCTCAGTCGCCACGACCATTTCGATATCGAAGCCCAAAAAAGTTCGCAGCTCATCTTCAATCGTCAGGTTTTGCGGGTCGCAAGTAGCCACCGTCAGCCGATGTCCGTCGAACTTGACCGGCACCACCCGGTACATCTGCGCCATCGTCTCGGTCATTTTGTCTACAACGTCCGGTGGCAAGGTTGTCTCACCTAACTGCACCACCTTCATCGACATCTGCTCGGCCAAAGCCTGCGCGAGCTGATCATCGGTGATAAGTGCCATATCTTCTGCGATTCGCCCGATCAATGCACCCGGTTGTTGCTGTTGTTCTTCCAACAAAACCTGCAATTGATCGTCCGTGATGAAACCAAGGTCGACAAAGATCTGACCCAGTTTACGAATTGCCATGACGTAAAACCTTGTGAAGAAAAGCTAACTCAAATGGATCCGGGCTAACGCTACTCAACCGACAAAAAGAACGAACGAAACAGCTTAGAATCAATGCCCACCAGCAGCTGGGGCATTATGATCAAACTCCTCATTCGCGCCATCTTCCATGATGCCACGACGAGCGTTCACAATACGCTTCGCCAAGTCGTCCGGACGATGCGATTTCGACAAGACATCTTCCACAGTGCATCTGCCATCGCGCCACAGATTGAACAACGCATCATCCATCAAGTTCATCCCAAACTTGGCACCCGTTTGAATAGCCGAGTTGATACGGAACGTCTTGTTTTCGCGAATCAAGTTCGCAATACCGGGGGTCACCACCAACACTTCATAAGCGGCGACACGACCACCACCATTTTTCGGTAACAACGTTTGAGCAACCACACCGATCAAGGATGTGCTCAACTGCGTACGAATCTGATCTTGCAGGTTACCAGGAAACGCGTCGATCATACGGTTCACGGTTCCCTGAGCACTGTTGGTGTGCAAAGTACCGAACACGATGTGACCCGTTTCAGCAGCCGCAATAGCAGCTGAGATCGTTTCCAAGTCACGCATTTCACCCACCAGAATCACGTCAGGGTCCTGACGCAACGCACGTCGAATCGCTTCAGCAAAGCTTGGGACGTCCACGCCCACTTCACGCTGATTGATCGTCGACTTTTTGTGCTCGTGATAGAATTCGATCGGGTCTTCGATCGTGATGATGTGATGGTCATGCGTCTCGTTGAGGTAGTTGATCAACGAAGCCAATGTCGTACTTTTTCCAGAACCTGTTGGCCCCGTCACCAAGAACAGACCACGCGGACGCTGCACCAGCTTAACCACCGACTCCGGTAACCCCAATTGCTCAGGTGTTAACTTGTCGTTGGGAATCTGACGCAACACCATCGAAATGTTGCCGCGTTGCTTAAAAATAGACACACGGAAACGAGCCAAATCACTAAAAGCAAAACCGAAGTCGGAGCTCCCCGCTTCCTGAAGCTCACGCTGGCATCGCTCCGGAGCAATACTCTTCATCAGCGAGACCGTATCGTCTGGTTCAAGCACTTTGGTTTCCAGTTTTCGCATGCGGCCATGCAAGCGAAACACGGGGGGCTGCCCCACCACAATGTGAATATCGCTAGCCCCTTGCTTAACAGCAGCTTGAAGGAGCTTGTCGATCAAAATTGTTGCCATGCTGTGCGTCCTACTACCAAGATTAAGATTGGTTGGTCGGGCATTCCGAGCCAACTTTACGGCTCGTTCTCGCCCACAGTTTAAACAAAACAGACCCCTTCAACCTGGAATCACTTTCCATCCCAAAGGGGGAGCAAATTACGACTTAACACCTACAAATTCTGAATAGACCTTGCTCAAAGCAATGTGTTCGATCTCGGTTCGTTTCGAGACTCGATA
>JBILTA010000075.1:0-12896 GCA_044371785.1 Pirellulaceae bacterium
CACTGAATCACTGAATCACTGAATCACTGAATCACTGAATCACTGAATCACTGAATCACTGAATCACTGAATCACTGAATCACTGAATCACTGAATCACTGAATCACTGAATCACTGAATCACTGAATCACTGAATCACTGAATCACTGAATCACTGAACCCCTTTGCTTTGAATAGTGCTGAGGAGTTTTTCGGGTTCGTTGGAGCCGAGCCAGATTTGGCCCTTCTTCAGTTGGAGATGCACACAGGGATAGCCCCAAATATTCCAAACCCATCCACCGCGAAGTGAATAATGGATTCCAAATCCATCGAGCAATGTGGTATGAGAAACTTTGGCTGATACGATATCGCTAAAGAGTATCTTTTTCTTGAAAAGTGGCAGCGGCCCGAAACGGACTAAGAGGCCATCTCCGACATCTTCAATCGTCAAGCTACGGATCGAGAATCCCAGAACCAACATGAAGGCTGCGCAAACACCAAAGATCAAATTCAGAGGTGCTTCATTGCGGAGTGCAACGGAGAGGTACGCCTGCAGCACACCGATAGAAAACACGATGAAGTGCCATGGACCAGTCTGTGTATGGCGGTAACGCCCAGAGTTCGGAGATGTCTCAGAGTTCGGAGGTGTCATGGAAGGGAAATTTCAAGATTGGTTCTGAACGGATCGTGGCTTTCAGAACAATTGTACCAAAGGACGACCTTCTTCGAGCAAGTGGAAGGGACGTCCTTGTGGATCTTGAGCCTGTAAATCGTCGATTCCCATGGCATGATAAACGGTTTTGGCGATATCTGCGGGAGTTACAGGATCGATAGCGGGGTAAGCGGCCAAGCGATCGGTCGCTCCGTAAGTTTGGCCACCTCGAATTCCACCGCCAGCCAACAGCACACTCAGCGAATGGGTCCAATGGTCCCGCCCTGCCCCACCCTGGCCCCCAGATCGTGGATCGCCAATTTTCGGTTGCCGTCCCATTTCGCTAGTCACCATCACCAGTGTTGTGTCGAGTAGACCGCGATTCGATAAGTCCTCGAGCAATGCCGAATAACCGCGGTCAAATTCAGGAAGTAAAAAATCTTTCAAGCAGTTGAAGTTGTTGCCATGAGTGTCCCAACCACCGGCGCTTTTGCATTGATCCGCAATTTTTTCATTCTCTTTCCAAAAGACAGTAATAAACGGAACGCCCGCCTCTACCAAACGTCGCGCCAAGAGCAAGCTCATCCCATTGACCGTTTGGCCGTAGCGTTGGCGCACTTCGTCCGGTTCACTGGCCACATCAAAGGCTGTTAGAGTTTGGGATGACAACAATAAATCCATTCCACGTTTTTGGTGCTGTCGCCATTGCTTTGCATCAGCATACTGTTCAAATTTCTTGCGGGATGAATCGAGTGTGCCGAGCAAACTCGAACGCTGTTGCATTCGAGCCGCATTCATGTCTCCTTCGAGTACCAGCGATGGGGCTTGAAAACTGAGGGGCTGGTCGATGTTGCCGTTGATATAAAATGGATCATGTTCAACACCCAAGCGAGCCGCGAATTGGCCTGGGCGTGTGTAAGGTAATTTGCTCGGCTTGTGAGGTAGCGTAATAGCATTGGGGAGTTGAGGGTGAGCGGTTTTGCGGGAGCCGACAACTGAACCAATGAAGGGCCAATCATCCGCGTAAGGAGTTCGATCATTACCTAGCGAAAGAAAGGTGGGATCCGGAATGTGACCAGTGAGTTGATAATAGTAGCCCGCATGATGGTCGTTGGTGTTTACCGATCCCCCCACCGAACGCACAATCGCCATGTGATGAGCTTGTTTGGCCGTCAGTGGCAGATGTTCGCAAAGTTGTATGTCGCTAGCTGAAGTAGAAATCGGTTGAAAGGGCCCGCGATATTCTGCCGGCGCATCAGGTTTCATGTCCCAAGTATCAATATGGGAGGCACCACCGCACAGGAAAAAGAGAATGGTCGATTTCGCTTTTCCGTGTCCCATATTCGAGGCGGAATTGTTGTCTTTCGCTTGCGAAATATATGACATATTGGCTGCAGAGATACCTGCCATGGTGGCCGTTGAGGCCGCCAGAAATGCACGGCGATTATGTCGTCGAAAGAGCATAGATTGTTTCCGCTATGAGTGCTCTGCGATCAAGTAAGTATCGGTTCGATCGGCAGTCCTTTACTGATCGCAAAAGGACGACCAACACGATCGGTCAGTTCTGTGTGGGGTGCATAACCAAGGCAATGATAAATGGTCGCAGTTAGATCCTGTGGTTCTACGCGTCCTTCGAGTGGGAAACCGCCCTGAGCGTCCGATTGTCCATAGACGGCTCCACCCTTAACTCCGCCACCCGCCAAAGCGACCGAGAAAACATGTCCCCAATGATCGCGCCCACCTTGTGGATTGATTTTCGGCGATCGTCCAAACTCACCCATCCACACAACCAGGGTTTCATCGAGCAATCCCCGCTCCGATAAATCGTCTAACAAAGCCGAATACGCTTGATCCATCGGTGGCATTAAAGCCTCTTTAAGGCGTTGCGAATTCTTCGCATGTGTGTCCCACGCCGGGGCAACGTTGTCATCGGTTTCCCAGCGTGTCCAATTGACTTGCACCAGCGATACGCCTGATTCAATCATACGACGGGCCAATAATACGCTTTGTCCAAATCGATTGCGGCCGTAACGCTCACGTGTCGCTGCTGATTCCGATTCAATAGCAAAAGCTCGTTTTGATTCTTCGCTTTGTAAAAGATGGATCGCTTTCTCGCGCAATTGACCCCAGCGTTGAATATCTTGACTCGCGTGAGCCTGTTCCAATTTGCGATTCACATCATCGAGCAATTGGCGTCGATTGGCAAATCGAGCCGAAGTGATATCGGCTTGCAGAGCGATGTCACCCACATGGAAGTCAGGTTTGTTGGGATCGCAAGTCAGCAACCAAGGATCTGCTGAATCGCCAAGCCAACCGGCATCTTGACCTGGCCAAGGGATACGGCCCGTGTTCCAAATATCTTCCGGCAAGCGAATGGCACCAGGTAGTCCGGAGCGGTCACCTTTCAAATGGCGAACGACTGCGGCCGTACAAGGCCAATCATTGGGCGAACCAGGAAGAGCATTTTCAAAGTTCTTGGGAGCATGCGGTTGGCCAGTGAGCATCCAATAGCCGCTGGAAGAGTGGGCGTTATCGTCTGTAGCCATCGCCCTCAGCACGGCGATCTTGTCTGTGAGTTTTGCTGTTTGAGGCATCAGCTCACCAACTTGCAGGCCAGGTGTGGCGGACGAGATCATGCCGAATTCGCCCCGAATTTCGGCTGGAGCATGGGGTTTAGGATCCCACGTCTCATGTTGAGGTGGACCACCCAATAAAAACAAAATGATGCAAGACTTGGCTTTGCCAAAGGAGGATCGCAAATGTTCGGCGACATCTTCGGGGCGGGCTGCTGCGCGTCCTGCCCATAACTGCGGCAGTGTTAGGCCCATGGCACCAATTCCACCCAGTCTCAGCCATTGGCGGCGATCGATTCGGTCGCAAAGTTGGGTGCGTGGTCCAAGAAAGGAGAGCATGGATGAACCCGTGGTGGGATGTGAGGAGCAGGCAAGGTACAGGTCAAAAGCTGCGGGCGGGGGTAGTAACCAAACCATTGTATCGATATTTTGGGGGTGATATCTACTCTAAATTTCGTCATTCGATGCCGATTTTCAGTGCGTTTCATTCGCAGTAGAACCCATCCATGAGGTGTGAAAAGGTTATGAAAAACTTAGTTTGGTGCGGTATCTTCGCTGGTTTGTTGTTTCCAGTCGTAGCTTCCGCTCAAGAGAAACTCACACGCGAACAAAAAGTGCTCAAGGATCGCGAGCATTTCGAAAGTGACTCGAGTTGGATTTACAACGATTTTACAGCAGCCCTGGCAGAGGCGAAAAAGACAAACAAGCCCATACTGGCTGTTATGCGTTGTCTACCATGCGAAGAATGCGTCAAACTTGATGACGCTGTTTTGGATTCGCATCCCACCATACAAAAATTGCGAGATCAATTTGTGTCGGTGCGTGTTGTTTCCAACAACGGACTTGATCTGAATCTATTTCGTATAGATCCAGATCAATCGTTTGGTGCAGTCATCTTTTCACCGGAAGGTAAAGTTCTTGCTCGCTACGGTACACGCTCGCATCGAACCGAATGGGAAGATGATGTTTCCGTCGAGGGCTTTGCGGCTACGATGGAAGGTGCTCTTGAGTTATTCCAAAAGCAAGATTCGATCGACGTAAAATTGATCGGTAAGCAGCCCGTGCCCATGGAACTCAATCAGCCAGAAAATCTGCCCGGTTTGCGTGAAAAATATAAATCGAAGCTCGAAGAGGGGCCAAACTTGGTGAAGAGTTGTATTCACTGTCATCAAGTGGGAGAAGCGATTCGTAATTTAGCGTGGGATAAATCGGGTGAGTTAAAGGAAGAAAATCTTTTCATATATCCCAATCCAAAGATCCTCGGAATGATACTGGATCCTCGTACCCGAACCATGGTGCGACGAATTGTAGCGGGTACACCTGCGGCGAAAGCAGGAGTCTTACCAGGTGACGAGATCATTGAACTCGGTGGGCAAGCAGTGGTTTCTACAGCAGATATTCAGTGGGTGTTAAACGCTGTGCCCGCCAATGGCGCTGAATTGCCTCTGAAGATCAATCGACGTGGTAAAGAAGTTGAGTCAACGCTTGTGCTCAGTAGCGGCTGGCGAGCCATTGACGATATCTCATGGCGCGTTAGTACTTGGGAATTGCGACGCGTAGTACTTGGGGGCATGATGCTCAAAAATCCTGATGGTGCAACCAGCAAAGCGGCCAAAACACTGGAGATCGGTCATGTGGGACGCTTTGCTCCTCACGATCGAGCGCTAAAAGCAGGGCTTAATCCGGGAGATAAAATTATCAGTATTGACGGCCGAGAAGATTGGCAACGAGAAACAGATGTGATTTGGCATCTTCTGCAAAATTATTCCGATGGGAAACCCTATGATGTAGTCGTCGAACGCGAAGGGAAAAAGATCGCTGTCAAGTTAACGCTAAAGCGGACTTAATTCCCGATGTGCGTTTGCGCAGCATGCTGCAGGCTCCCATGAACCATCGCAGGTTGCTAGACGAATCAGCTTGATGCAACTATCATCAAGGTTTCAAATGCGACTTGTTGGCTTGGGAGCAAGTCGACCCAAATAAGCGTCGACTCATTGAGCCAGTCGACCCAAATAAGAAGGAACGGCACAGTACGATGGCGGCAAGTGAGCAAGGCGGAACGAAATCCAAAGCAAAGTTTCACGCTTATCCGGCTTGGGCTCCGCGGTTTTGGCATGGGATGCGCATCGGTGGCTTATTGAGCCTGTTAGTGCGCAATCGATTTTCGGTGGCCATCGTCCGCATGCCGATGGTCTTTTTATTGCTGTTGATCACTCCCTGGAATGATCTACTTTACTTTATCCAAACCCTGCGTTTTGGGCGCCGGATTAAAGAAGCACAGCTGAAGGCTCCTCCTTTGTTTGTAGTGGGGCATTGGCGTAGCGGCACGACGTTATTACATGAGCTGCTTTCTCTCGATGAACGTTGGGCGAGTCCCAGCACATATCAATGTTTTGCGCCGTGGCATTTTCTGGAGACAGAGTGGTGGATGACTCGCTTCGGAAATTTTTTGATGCCCGATAAGCGTCCGATGGACAATATGAAAGCAGGTTGGATGTTACCGCAAGAAGATGAGTTCGCCATGATGAATCTTGGCTGCGACTCACCCTATTTACGAATAGCATTTCCCAAACGAGGGCCCGTGTTTCAAGAATTGCTTGACGGTTCGTCCGTTAGCGATGAGCAGTGGAAGCCTTTTGCCGAGAAATTTACTTGGTTTCTGAAGACGCTGACGGTGCGACATGACAAGCCATTGATTTTAAAGAGTCCAACGCACACTGGCAGGCTTGGACGTTTCCATGACATGTTCCCTGGTAGCCTGTTTATTCACATCAGCCGGGATCCGCGAAAGCTCTTTCCATCGACGGTGCGTTTGTGGGAGTCCTTGGACAACGTTCAAGGATTGCAGTATCCCGTATCGGACCAAGAGTATGAAGATCTGGTGCTAGATAGTTTTCAACGAATGTATAATGGCTATTTTGCTTATCGCGATAAAATTCCTGCGTCCCAGCTGATCGAGATTCGGTATGAGGATTTAGTGGCGGATCCTATTCATCATCTTGAGCAGCTCTATCAGAAATTGGGTTGGGATGGCTTTGAGTCGATGCGACCTACGTTGGAGAGTCGGATGCAGCAAGACCGTGACTATCAGGTCAATCGCCATTCGATGTCTGCCGAGCAAGAGTCCAAAGTCCGCAGCGTGTGCGAGAAATACATGCGTCTCTATGGCTATTGGGAGAGCACGTAGCCGTGTCTCCTCCGAACTGTTCTCGATAAGTCCACAGCCTCTCGGAGAAAATGTACTTCTTCTTTTGCGGCTCCCGATTTACGTCGATAAGACATGGTTCGCTTGCTGGTAGCCGATCAGACGCAGAACCTCGAACGTCAGGCATATGGTGGTCTAGGTGAGACCGAGTTTTGGGAAGGTCCGTCTTGGAAAGGCCGACCTACGTGGGTGCCTTGAGGTTAGGCATCTTCTTACCTTTGAGCTGATAAACGTATTTGAGAACTTCGGCCACCGCAGTGTATTGGTCCACCGGGATCGGCTTGCCAATGTCAACGGTCTTGAAGAGAGCTTGAGCGAGTGGCTTGCGTTCTAAAATGGGAATACCATTTTCCAACGCTATTTGACGAATCTTTTTGGCCATTGCGTCAGCTCCTTTCGCTACCACGATCGGCGCAGCCATCGTCTGAGGATCATACTGAATCGCAATCGCCAATTCCGTTGGGTTCGTCACCACCACATCCGACTTAGGTACCGCTGCACCAATTCGCTGCTGAGCTAATTGCCGCTGCACCGCTCGTCGACGAGCAATCAGTGCTGGATCTCCCTGCGTTTGCTTATACTCGTCCCGCACTTCTTGGTCTGTCATCATCAAGTCTTGGCTGAACTTCCACTTTTGAAATCCGAAGTCGGCGATCGCTAAAATCAACAGGATAACACCCGTCTGAACACTCGCGTTAAACACTGTGCTCCAGAGAAAACTCCCTACAAATTCATAAGGCATCTCCGAACTGCCAATAAGTCGGCTTACTTGAGTCGATGAACCGGCGATCACAATGGCACCAATGATGCCCACTTTTAGCATGCTAAATAACAAGCGAGCTACACCGGCTAATGAAAAAATTCGCTCAAAACCTTTGATAGGATTAATACGTTCCCAGTCCATGTTGAGCTTCTCTGGCAAAAAGAGAAAGCCGATCTGAAACCAGTTGACGGTCAAGGCGATTAAAATCGCACCCGCGAATAACGGCAGCAAAGCTAGCGAGATTTTTGCCACAACACCCAGGATATGTTGCATTACTTCTCGAGGATCTGTGGTCCAATACAAGTCCGTCGAGAAATGTAACTCCATGATCTCGGTAAGCGTATTGATAATGTTGGGACCGGTGAAGTTAAGAATGAAAATCAAACCCAACAAGAGCACGGCTGAGCCGAGATCTTGACTGCGCGCAACCTGGCCTTGCTCGCGAGCTTGTTCGCGGCGGTATTGTGTTGCTTCGTGTTTCTTATCTCCAGTGCTTTCCGACATGGGTTTGTACTACCTCTTCGCTTCGCTGGTAGTTGAAGGCACTGAGGCTGTTTCGGCGGGTTCAGCCCAGAGTTGTCGACTGTTTTCCAGCCAACTCTCTAAGTCCGAGCGAAAGACCCAGCCGATTCCATTGATGGACAAGAAAACCATCGCTAACATCACCAACGCATTGATATTAAAACCGACAGCCAGAATGTTGATCTGCGGAACAGTTCGCGCCAATAAGCCGGTGATGAGGTTGGAGAGCAACAAGGCGATGGCAATAGGAGCCCCCACGCGAATGCCAATCATGAGCGAATCGATCATCATGGCAACTGTGACTTCGAGCCAATGTTCCTGAAACGCTACAGAACCAGCAGGGTATCTTGAGAAGCTTTGCAGGAAGCCATCCAGCATGAAACGATGCCCCCCCAGAAAAAGGAACATGCCAATCGCCAGCCAACCAAAGACTTGAGATAACACCGGCATCGGGCTATCTTCCAGGGCGTCGGTCCCATCGGCCATTTCCATACTGCCAATTTGTGAAACAAATTGCCCACCCATTTGCATGCCGCCAATAATCAGCGAAACGACGATCCCCATCATCAAACCCAGCAATAGTTCACATACCACGCAAATCGCCAGTGTGGGTAAAGCGGTCGGCATCGTCGTCGCTCGCTCATAAACCAGCGGAGTGATGATCGCCGTGATCGAGATGCCGATGAGGGCTCGGATTCTCATCGGTATTGCCGGCCCACGCAAAGGTGGCAACATCATCAACAAGGGGCTAACACGCGCTAACACCGTGACGAATACCCAAATCGAGTTGTATAGAAACGGTTCCAATAAACTCATTGAACAACTCGATGAAGTAACACTACCGATGAATTAGCTCTGGTATATCACTGATCGCCGTACGCGAGTACTCGATCATGCGATCGGTTAGCCAAGGTAAGCAGACAATCAAAGCGATCACCATTGCGATGATCTTGGGAACTGCGTTAAGCGTCTGGTCTTGTATTTGCGTTAGCGCTTGTAGAAGCGAAATCACCAAACCAATTACCATACCAATCAACAACAGAGGTGAACCAATCAACAGAGCCATCCAACATGCTTCGCGAACAAGGTCTACAACAAAGCCAGATTCCATGCGCAAATAACCTCTACGGAACGTAAGTACCAAAGCTCTCTAGCAACATCGAAACGACCAATCGCCAACCATCTACCAATACGAACAGCATCAACTTGAAAGGGAGTGAAATCATTGCAGGTGGCAACATCATCATCCCCATCGAGATCGTGACAGAAGCGACGACGATATCGAGAATCAAAAATGGAAGATAGATCTGAAAGCCCATCGCAAATGCAACTTTGAGTTCGCTGAGCATATAGGCGGGAATGAGCACTCGAATCGGTACTTCTTCGAAGCTCGATGGAGATGGCTCGCCAGGCTTGTAATAGCTGTAGAATAGATGGACGTCGTCATGATTGCCCGCCATATCGATTTGACGCGACATGAATCGATGAATGGGCTCTGAACCGGCTCGCCAGGCTTCATCCAAAGTCATTTTCGTATCGGGTTCGCTGTAGGGAACAATCGCTTTTTCGTAGACTTCGTTCCATACAGGTGCCATGATAAAGACAGTCATGAAGAGCGAAATGGCTGTGATGACTTGGCTGGGTGGCAGTTGTCCTGTGCCTAATGCTTGACGCAATAGCCCCATCACCACAATGATGCGAATGTAGCAAGTGGTCATCAACAAGATGGAAGGGGCGAGGCTTAGGACCGTCAGCAAGATTAGAATCTGAAGGCTGCTCGTGAGTCCTTTTGGGCTTGTCCAGTGTTCTGGCCCTGAGGTGAAAAAATCAACGGCATCCTTGTTTGTCGGAGTAAGGCTCGGTATCACGCCATTCAATGCGGAGTCTTCACCGCTAGAAAGTGTAGGCGATAACGAGGGTTGTGGCGTGCCGTCGTTTGATGCTGCATTCTGAGCGTTGCCTGAGGAACTGTCGATTTGACGAGTGCCCGTGTCGTTAAATCCTGCTTGCCGAACTGCGTTAGCGCCCGTGTAGATGCTATTGCCATTTTGGGCGAACAAATTTTGCGAATCGGTACATATCATTAGCCATACCAGAGCAATGCTCAAGCTCATATGGCTGAATCGGAATCGGTTCAATAGGTAGGATGTTGACTTCGACATTAGGGTTTCTCCTTGGCTAGAAGTGCCACTGCCGGAGAAATCTCATCGACTTCATCTTTGGCTTTGCTGCGGAATCTTAAGTTGTCCGCGAAAGTCTTGGGCTTACTGCTTCCACCTTCGGTTACATTTTTGAGCACTTGTTTGAAGGATTGAGTCAAACTGTTCGGTTGATTCTCTTCACAGCTGCCACATAGGCGATCGACTTCTGCTGGGTCAGTGACTTCAGTAATGGCTTGCACTTCGCCGCTACCAGCGTGGACCAGCACAAGCTTATGCCCGAGTCGAAGTAAAAACAGTGAATGACGTCCTGCGAGTCTGCTGGTTCCCATCACTTGGAAAACATCGCGAGGTAGTTCGCTGGTGGTTCCACCGTTGGCTTTCTTTAGCATAAACATAAAGCCAAAGAACAACGTGATGACAACTAAAAGACTTGTAAACATGGTGAGCACAGAACCGAAACTGCTCGCTCGCTGCTTTTGCGTACCATCGCTCGCGTCACCAGTAACCGGGCTACGCGGTTTCAGGGTCAGCGAGTTATTAGCAGCTAATGCCGAATTGTTGGACGGTTGGAAGGTTTGTGGCGCACCTGAGTCGTTTCGGTTTGGAATTGCAGGCACATCGCCTGATGAGCCACTTGATTTGAACGGTATTGCTGCAGGATTACTGGTTGAAGGTGAGCTTATGCTCGAAGCGGGAGTAACAAAAGGGTCGACCCTTACTTCACTCTCTGGTGATGTGGATTGTCCCGAGCTTGCAGGTACAGAGGACTCATAGCCTTGTTGCGTGTACTGCGGTAACTGTGGGCTTTGACCCAAACTGTAATGAGCCGTGAACAACACAGTGCCGAACATGAACGCGAAGTAAACGCTGAGCTGACTTCGCGAGCGCGCAACTGCATAAACATTGAATTTGTGATTACGTAAGATGCATCGATTTCGCGCAAGCATCGGATATCCCTCCTGGATATGTGATGGGATATCACACGCTACTCG
Source organism: Pirellulaceae bacterium (assembly GCA_044371785.1). Classification (GTDB taxonomy): domain Bacteria; phylum Planctomycetota; class Planctomycetia; order Pirellulales; family Pirellulaceae; genus JAFLCP01. Next base: position 10,849 of record JBILTA010000075.1, read on the forward strand.
AGCGGTGAGTCCGATCCGACGAGTTCAGCAACACGCACACAGAAGTTGTCGTTGAGAACTAGAACTTCACCGCGTGCCACTAGACGACCATTAACATAGACGTCAACTGGGTCACCAGCGAGTTTCTCAAGCGCAACGACGGAACCCTTGCGGAGTTTCAATATTTCGTCGAGATGCATGTTGGCGCGGCCTAGCTCGATCTTCAAATCGAGATCGACGTCATGCAACAAGCTCATCGAAATTTTGTCTGGTGGTCCCCCCTCCCCTACCAGTTCTTCAAGCTTGAAGGGAGCTGGAGTTGGGCCATGCAGGCTGTTTTCTACACCCTTAAGAGCCTGTTCGGTCTGTTCGAGCAGAGAAGCTGCGTCGGCAGCCGTACGAGCTGTCATTTGTTCTTGGGATGGGAGTGGCGTGGAATTAGGTGCTGTTGAACTTGCAGTACCTGAGCCAGCGCTAGGATTTTGACCAGCGGGATTTGCGGGCGAGTTAGGATCGGACATCGCGTGAACCTCCTGCGCAGCGATTTCCAGGAAACAATATTCTGCGACGAATGGCGTTGGGATGAAAATGGGAGGGCGACTTGCGGGACGCCCCAACTTTGTCATCACCTTTCTAGAAAATCTCTCCCTCCAGAGCGATCGGCTAGAAACTGGGTTTCGCTATTCTTCGTAGATTTCGTAGTTTTCGAAGCCGATGTCCAGAAGGATGGGTTCTCCGAATACTTCGTTACTTATGGCCAAAATACGTCGCTGAATCAATGCCAATTGATCTTCATTCAATTCTTCGTAGGTTGCGGTGCGTATTTCCATGATCAATCGATGGCGGAAACGACCTGCCATTTCTTTGAAGAGCGTTTCCAGTTTGGATTTGTTTTTGGCTTTTAAGGTACCGAAAATCTTTAGTTCGACTCGGTAGGTACGTTGATCGCCACCCGGTTTGCAGACGACGCTAAAGTCACCGAGTTTGAACTCAACTTGCGTTGAGTCGTCCTCTTTTTTCTCAACTTCGTCCAATTTGATATCATTGTTTTGAACGCTTTGAATTAAGCGAGCTTCGGCCAGCTTGGCAACTTCGTCCGCGGATGGGATCGCGAAGAAGAATAGGGCCGTCTCGGCGACGATAACAGCGCCAACAAAGCCCGCGATCATGAGCTTGGGCATGAGCCCAGAACCTTTGCTAGCTTTATCTGTCGCAGCTTTTGTTTCTGCAGGTGGAGGGCTTTTGGCAGGTTTAGCCATAATTGTTTACTCCTTTTCGTTCTTTGATTTGTCGGGCGTGATGTTGGTGGATTCTGCATCCGTGCGACGTTGACGACGTTCTTCTTCTGTACCGCGTAGGGATTCGGCCATTTCCTCGAGCAGATAAACTTCGACGCGGGGGTTCATTTTGGCCTTCTCGGCAGAGCCTTGGTACATCGGTTCAAAGGAGCCTGCTGACACAATACGAATGCGATCGGCAGGGATACCATGTTTGTCGATCAGGTAGCTCATCACTGCTTTGCTGCGTTCATAAGCAAGGTCATAGCTATCCAGTGCAGATCCTGATTGGGCGGTCATTTCATGTGAGGTATGGCCGCGGATTTCGAGTTTTTGCGGCGTTCCCAGAAACTGTCCAGCTTGTGCATCTAAGTCAGCACGTCCCCGATCATCAAGTTCTAATTCACCATTTGGGAAGAAGATAACAGTACCAATGGCGGATTGTTTACCTTGTCGCACGATGCGAACGCGGTCTGTATCGCCCATCGGAGCTTGCACTGCAGCTCCCGCTTTGAAGGCACCCTTAGTTTTGGTACGTGGGGACATTCCGGCTGCCAAGCTTTTTTGGCCGAAGTGTCGATGCATGGACATAGCAAATGCTTTGAACTCTTCTTCCTTTTTCATCTCGCTCATAGAAACAAGCATGATGAAAAACGTAAGCAACAGCGACATCATGTCACCGAAGGTAAGAACCCATTCGGGTATACCGCCGCCGCCATTATCATCGTCCATTGCAAAATCTACCTATAAAATCGGAGCTTGTTAGGTTCTTAGTCAACTATTTCTTAGGCC
>JBILTA010000387.1:0-5550 GCA_044371785.1 Pirellulaceae bacterium
ACGCACGCGGGCTTTCGCCAGACTGGATTGCCATGATGCCACGAATCATGAGTTCTCGAGCGATCATTTCTTGTTTACTGATATAGCCTAGTTTTTCTGCTGCGGGTAAGCAAAACACGTTGGATACGACTGCACCGTAAAGGGTCGTCAGCAACGCCACCGCCATACCGGCTCCAATGGATGAGGGATCGGACATGTTACTGAGCATCATCACCAAACCCAGCAGCGTCCCGATCATCCCATAGGCTGGAGCATATTTTCCAAGTTGATCCATAAGGGCTTTACCATCTTTGTGGCGACGGCTGGTCGCTTCGATTTCGCTACGCAAAACGCTTTCAATTGTTCCAGCATCAGCCCCGTCCACCGCCATTTGCAAACCTGAGCGAATCAACGGAAACTTGATTTCAGGTAGTTTGGCTTCTAATGCCAATAGTCCATCTCGACGAGCCGTTTCTGCTAAACCTACTAGTGTGTTGATCACTTCCAGAAGGTTTTCTTGTTTATTGAGCATTACTTTGAGGCTAACTTTTGGGAAAGCAAACAGTGTTTTGAGCGGGAAGCAAATAATGACTGCCGCTAAACCACCTCCGATCACGCAAAAAATCGACGGTAGGTCATAGAACATCGATAATGACGCACCACCGACGTAAATCGAAAAATAGATACAAAACGCGGCTAGCAAAACGCCGATAATGGTTGCTATGTCCATGGTCGATCAATTCGCCAAAAAATGAGTTTTATGGAAAAGGAAAATGTTCTCATTACGGTTGTTAGCGAGCGCCTGCTGAGACAGTTGTTTGTCGCCAACCATTGGGAACAAGATGTTTGCTTTGTTGGTAGCGCACGGCCAGCTCGATAACTTGGTCCATCGATTCCGACACGAGAATTCGTTCGCCCGAAGTGAGGGTCACGAAGGTATCTGGCCGCTCTTCAACGTAGCGAATCAATTCGGCATTGAGCACGAATGGTTTGCCATCGAGTCGCGTTAACTTGATCATTGGCCAAATCTCTCGGGAAGGAACTAATAACCCGAGAAACTGTAGGTCACAACTAAGTGCACGTTATGCTCAAGAAAGAAAGCAACCGCTTTCATCTAACAACAAATAGACCAGAATGATCGTTAGAGAAGTTCTATTCGTTACAACCGGAACCATTTAACACTATTTCTCCGTTCCGAGTCTTGTAAAGCGAATCCCCTTTATTGGCTTGTGATTCAATCGAGATCGGGTTTTTCGGGTTCAGCTTCCATCAGGTGGCAGTAGCTCTCGTAACGCCGCGCATCGATTCGGTCATCGGCAACCGCATTTTTTACCGCGCAGCCTACCTCATGTTGATGTTCGCAATTGGGGAATCGGCAGTAGTTAGCGTAGGGGCGGATGTCACGGAATAGTCCACCGATTTCTTGGGGTTCGATGTCCCAGAGCTGGAACTGTCGAATTCCAGGAGTGTCGACGATGTAGCCGCCTTCGTTCAGAGGTATCAGCTTGGCGGTCGTTGTGGTGTGTTTTCCTTTTTCGTTCTCTGTGGAGACTTTTTGTACGCGGAGTTCTAGTCCAGGCTGGATGGCATTGAGTATGGACGACTTGCCAACACCGCTTTGGCCAGCTAGGACTGTTTGTTTTCCGCGGACGATATCACGCAATTGCCGAATGCCCCAACCGAGTTGAGCACTGGTTAACAAAGTTCGATAACCGAGCCGGCTGTAAACGCCCACCAACGCTTGGAGTTCCGCTGGGTCGATAAGGTCCACTTTGTTGATGCAGATTACAGGATCAAGTTGATTTTGTTCTGCGGTAACCAAGAAGCGATCGATGAGGTTTGGTTTGATGGTCGGTTGAGCGGCACTGGTCACAATGAGAAGTTGATCGCAGTTGGATACAATGATGTGTTGCCGCCCTTTACTTGAGCGGCAAAGAATCGAATTGCGAGGATCGATTCGCAAGATCACGCCTTCTGTTGTCCCTTCCATACGGAAGCGAACGACATCGCCAGCGGCGACAACATGGCGTTGGTCGGTGCTCATGGTTTTGAGAAGTCGACGGGTTGCGCAGCGGACAACCACACCTTGCTCGTTTTCGACGTAGGATTGAAGGCCGTGCACTTCTAAAACCCTTCCGCGAAGAACCAAAGCATCATCGACATCCAGCCTGGAGGCAATGTCGATATCATCGGATTTTGCAACGGAGTCCGCATCGACCATAATTGTGCGGCGGCGCGTTAACTTTCCTTTGCCGCTGATTCGTTCCGAATTTGCCGCATCGAGAGTATCCGAATCTTGATCGAGAAATTCACGGGTCACATCTCCTTGACGATTGCGACCTTGATATTTCTTTTTAAACTCGACCCGTAGCTTCTGCTTTTTCTTCTTCGAACTCATCGCCAACTATTTCTTGCAAAATGGGTCACGATTTGTAATAGAATCAACGGTGTCCTTATTCGTGACCTCGTCTTACATTGGACCCGTCTCTGCACCACCTTTCAAGGGGAATACGGTGCTTTGCGTCATGATTTGGGCCGGCTGACCGTTTCTCGCCTTTATCTACTCGAATAGCGGGAGACACCGCACTGAGTCTATTTCGGTTGTTTCTCGTCGCGTGTCTACTTGCGTTGGCAATTCTAGTGGCATAGTCTGTGCCACGAAAACATAACTAATATGTTGAGTTTTAAATATTAACCAAGAGGATTCAAGAGGATTCGAATCTCTACGTAATACATGGTCATGGCGATCGGAACGATCATGACCGTGAGTGCTCGAGTGGTTGCTGCGTGAATCTGTTAGCATTCGGCTTATGGATTTGAGTGACACTCGGGGCGAGGTTTTCATGGATCGGTCTCATCGCAGCCCAAAGAAACAAACCAAGTCGCATCCGTCACGAGTCGCGTCTCGCAAGGCACATTCGTTACATTCCAAGATCTTGGCTTGGTGGCCCAAGTTTAAAAAAACGACGATCGAGACACTGGTGGCTTTACCGATGTTGGTCGCTTTGCTTGCAGCGATCACCGGAATCATTCTGCAAAAATACTTGAGCATACCCAGCACAATTTGTCTCTTGGTAGGTACGCTCTGCGCGGGTGTGGCTTTGGTTGGCAATAAGTTGAAGTTGAGGTTGATATTTCTGCGAAGTGTCAGTGGGCTAGCGTTGATCAGCCTATCAGCCGCATTGTATCAGTTGGAACTCGATGCCAAACCCATTGATACGCTCAAGGAACATGCCACTGCACAATGGAAGCCGGTTGTTGTGGAAGGTGTCGTGCGTGACCCGCTACGATACCGACCGCAAATCGCACGGCAAGTCTCCCAGGGGGTAATTGAGAGAGTTGCTGCTGACGACTTGCTTAATGAGGCAACAACGAAAACATCTGAACCTCAATGGACAACTTTGCTCACGCTCGAAGTGACTCAGATTGTCAATGGTGGCGAGTCATGTTCGACCTTTGGACTTGTGACTTGTGCCGTAGATGGCATGTTGGAGCAATATCTGCCTGGCGATCGCGTGCGCGTTGCGGGGCGGATGATTCTGATTGGGCCTGTGCGTAATCCAGGGGAACCAGATTATCAGGAGTGGATGCAGCGTCGTGGCGAGTGGGTACGATTTCGAGCAGAGTCCGCGGATGCGATTGAAAAAGTGGCTTCCAGCAACACTCGTTTTTTCGTGAAGCGGTGGTTGGCTTACTTTGGTCAGGTGGGGAGGCGGCAATTGGCGAGGCATCTGCCGGAGCCGCAGTGTTCATTGGCAGCCGCTTTACTCTTAGGGCAACGTGAGCAAGTTGGAAATGATACGAACGAGAAATTATTGGCCACGGGAACCATTCATCTGTTATCCATATCAGGCTTACATGTCGAGATGATCGCCATGAGCTTGATGATGTTGGCGATAATCTGCCGATTGCCGCGAACAGCATCACTGTGGGGGATTGGTTTAATTGTCTTGCTTTATGCGATGGTCACTGGGAGCAATCCTCCCGTTGTCAGGGCCACCGTTTTGGTATTGGGAGTTCTTTCGGGACGCTGGACGGGGAGACCGGCGAGCGTATTTAATATGTTGGGATTGGCGGGCCTGTGTTTGCTTATTTACCAGCCTTCGTTATTGTTTGACCTCGGAACGGAGTTGTCCTTTTTGGCGGTCTTTTGTTTGGTGCTATTATCGCGTGCGGATGCGGAGATTGTGGCACAAAATGCCCAGGCGAAGAGTTTGGACAAAAGTCTTGGTCCGGAGAAAATTGCGGAAGGGCCAAAGCGAAAGAGTAAAATTCAGAGTTGGTTACAGGGTGTTTTGTGGCCTTGGTTTAAATCGATGTGTTCCATGAATGTGGGAGTTTGGTTAGCCACTACACCATTGGTGCTGTATCACTTTAACGTGTTTTCACCGATCGCCTTATTGCTCAATGTATTACTGTGGTTGCCCGTATTGATCGCCATGTTGTCGGGGCTCGCACTAATGTTAGTCGGTTGGGTTCCACTGTTAGGTAATGTGCCAGCCATTCTTTGTTACATCTCTGTGGTTGCAATTCAAGCGGTGGTCGATTGGGGTTATGACGTTCGTGGAGGACATGTGTGGTTGCCTGAGCCGTCATGGAGTTGGCTTGTTTTGGCCTATGGATTGGTAGGGATTAGCATGTTCTTTATGCTGAAGCGACTTCGTTGGCGCGTTGCGGCTAGCGGCATGATGATTTCATGGATTTTGATCGGCAGCATTGATGGTTGGGTCGGACCAGCAGGCGTTTTGGGAAAGGCAAATGATGGCCGTGGACTTGCCCAGTCAAAAGCTGACGGGTTAAGGATCCAGGTCTTAGATGTTGGGCATGGTTCGGCAGTGATTATTCGTTTGCCCGATGGAACTGCTTGGCTCTATGACGCTGGTAGATTGGGTGATCAGCAACAGGTCTATAAGACAATAAGTCAAGCGTTGTGGCAGCTGCGTGTCGCCCGACTGAATGGAATCATTCTCTCTCATGCCGATTCGGATCACTACAGCGCCATGAAAGGTGTTGTGCAAAGATTCGTGGTGGATCGATTTGCGACTGGGCCGAGGCAGTGGCAGCACTCGAGCCCCGCAATACAAGAGCTTCATCAGTTATTGCAAGACCGAGAGATTCAGTTGCTGCAGTGGAGCCATGGAGAGGAGCTTGTACTTGGCGATGTTGTCTTGAAAGTGATACATCCTCCTCAGGATCAAATGGTGGGGAGCGATAATGCTCGGAGTGTTTGCGTGATATTGGAGTTTGCCGGGCGGAAGATTCTGTTGCCAGGCGATCTGGAGTCGCCAGGCATGGAGCAAGTTGCCATGTTGCCGAAGCCAGATTGTGATGTCGTTATGGCTCCACACCATGGTAGCTTATCGGGCGATCCAAAAGTGTTTTTGGATTGGTGCGAAGCAACCTGGGTTTTGATTAGCGGTTCAGAGAGAGCCGATTCACCGGCCGTGCATGCCGTATATGGCGCATCTGGTCGTGAGGTTTATGTAACAGCGCGCGAGCAAGCTCTAGAGGTGCGAGTGGCTTGGGATGGCGGAATGACTCTTTCGCATTGGAAAGAGATGACTTGGGAAT
>JBILTA010000341.1:0-6139 GCA_044371785.1 Pirellulaceae bacterium
TGTTGTTAATATGGGTCAAAAAGTTAATCCAGTTGGTTTTCGAACCGGCATTGTCATCGGCTGGAAGAGTCGATGGTATGCGTCGAAGAAAGACTTCGGCGAGTTGCTGGTAGAAGACCACAAAGTACGGCAGTTCATCAAGAACCATCCGGAAGAGAAGAAACGCGCTCAGTATCGCAGTGCTGGTATTGATCGAGTTGAAATTGAGCGAACTCGTGACGAAGTTCGAGTGATTTTGTTTGTGGCCCGACCAGGTTTGATTATTGGGAAGAAAGGGCAGGAAGTCGAGTTATTGCAGGAAGAACTGCAACGCTTGATCGGCCGCCGTGTGAATCTCAAAATCGAAGAAATCTCGCGTCCGGAAATCCAGGCACAATTGGTGGCAGAAGATATCGCTGGGCAGTTGTCCAAGCGTGGTAGCTTCCGTCGCACCATGAAGAAGGCCTTGGAACAGACGATGGACGCTGGGGCCAAGGGAATTAAGATTCAGCTCGCAGGTCGTTTGGGTGGAGCTGAAATGGCACGTCGTGAGAAGGCGATCGAAGGTTCGATGCCATTGAGCACGTTGCAAGCAAAAATTGACTATGGATTTGCCGAAGCGATGACGGCCCAAGGTCACATCGGCGTTCAGGTATGGATCAATCAGGGAACTTACGCGGGAGATTCGAACGATGGCGCTGATGCCCAAGCGGGTCAAGCATCGAAAAAGCCAAAGAGGTCGTATAAAAGGTAATGCGACCCGTGGCAACAAAGTTGTCTACGGTGACTACGGTCTTCAGGCTACACAAGGTGGTTGGATCAACGCGACGACGATTGAAGCTGGACGTATTGCTGCACAGCAGTATGTTCGTGGTGAAGGTCGTTTGTATATCCGCATTTTCCCAACGAAGCCTGTAACGGCCAAGCCGTTGGAAACACGTATGGGTAAAGGTAAAGGTGAGCCTGACCGATGGGTTGCCGTGGTCAAGCCTGGGACGGTATTGTTTGAACTCAGTGGAGTTAGCGAACAACAAGCGAAGATTTGCTTGGCTCGATTGGCAAGTAAGATGCCGATTGCAGTTCGCTTTCTTCGACGCCGTGCAGTTTAATTAGGTCAGGTAGAGCGAACATGAAAGCCAGCGAAATTCGAGAGATGAGCGACGAGCAATTGGAGTTGACGGTGAAGGAATCGTCCAACGCCCTGCTTCGTTTGCGGATTCAATCGCAGACCGAACGTATTAGCACGACGAGCGAGAAACGTGTGCACCGTCGCACGATTGCTCAGTGCAAGACCATCCAACGTCAACGCGAGTTGACCAAAGGATCGAAGTAGTTTACCGCTTGTGGTGGTCGAGTGATTCGATCGCTTTCGAGCAAGAAGTGGTTCAATAACTAACGATGCCAGCTCGGTGAAAACGCCGAACCGTTGAAGAGTAGACAGAAGCATGCCTAAGAAAGTTTTGGTCGGTGTAGTAATGAATGACAAGGCGTCGAAGACCCGACGCGTTGAGATCGCTCGTTTAGAGCGTCATGCTAAGTACAAGAAGATCATTCGCAAGAAGACGGTTTGCCACGTCCATGACGAGAACAACGAGTCGGCAGTTGGTGACGTCGTTGAGTTCGAAGAATCGAGCCCACTTTCGCATTTGAAGCGTTGGAAGTTGGTTCGGATCGTAGAGAAGAGTCGTGCCGTGGATTTGGCGGCGTTGCGAGCTGCTCGCCGACAAAGCGGTGCTGAGCAACAAGATGCATTGACAAAGTTGACCGATAGCGAGTGATTGGTTTCTGAAGGTTTGTTGCGGATCTATGGGTTCGTGGCAGATTGTGATTCCAATGGACAAGCACTAGATGGGGTTAGCAACACGGTACCGGACGCAAGTCGGCCGATAAAAGTGACAGCTCCAATTAAGTGTGGTACAACCGAAAAGCCTGAAACATGAGATGGGATAGACCTTAGGGTCAGGCCCATGAAAACGACCTAAGCAAACCATTTAAGATAACCTTCGGTGGCGATGAGCAGAGAGGAAGCTCCTCTTACTCGGACCCGCAGGAACAAGAGAGCAAGTTGAGCGATGATTCAACAAGAAACAAGATTGGCCGTCGCGGATAACACTGGTGCCCGCGAAGTGATGTGTATCAAGGTGCTGGGCGGTAGCCGTCGACGATTCGCACGAGTCGGTGACGTTATCGTGTGCAGCGTCAAGAGTGTGATCCCTGGTAGCGAAATTAAGAAGAAGGCTGTTGTGCGAGCGGTAATCGTTCGTACCAAAACGCCTATTCGACGTGCAGATGGAAGTTACATCAAGTTCGATAGCAACGCCGTGGTTTTGATCGACAAAGATCTCAATCCACGCGGCACTCGTATTTTCGGTGCTGTTGCTCGCGAACTGCGCGAATGCAACTTCATGAAGATTGTCAGCCTGGCAAGCGAGGTAGTGTAAGCAATGTTGATTCGAATTGATGATACCGTAGTCGTATTGTCGGGTGATGACAAAGGGAAGACCGCGAAGGTGCTTAAGGTCGATCGAGCCAACGGCAAGGTGATTGTCGAAGGTATCAACCGCGTCTATAAGCACGTCCGCAAGAGTCAGAAGAATCCACAGGGTGGCCGCTTGTCGAAGGAAATGCCTATCGACATGTCGAAAGTTGCTTTGGTCGATCCAAGCACCGGTAAGCCAACTCGCGTTGGGGTACGATTGCTGGCTGACGGAAGCAAAGAACGATTTAGCAAGAAGAGTGGTACATCGATGGGCAAGATTGCCCCTCCACGTGCCAAAAAGACCAAGTAATTGGATTCCCGTTTGAGAATCATAAATTAGATACAGAGTTTTGGTGGTAGTCATGGCACCTCGGTTGAAAGAGAAGTACGAGACAGAGATTCGCAACGTGTTGGCCGAACGGCTGGGCGTCAAGAACCCGATGGCTTTGCCACGCATCACGAAGATCGTGATCAACATGGGCGTGGGTGAGGCTGTACAGGATAAGAAGGTTCTGGATGTTGCAACCGACGCGATGGCTGACATCAGCGGTCAGAAGCCCGTAGTCACACGGTCCCGTAAGGCGATCGCTGGCTTTAAGCTTCGGGAAGACTTGCCGATTGGTTGCAAGGTTACCCTACGCCGCGAGCGAATGTACGAGTTTTTGGACCGGCTGGTATCAGTCGTTTTGCCTCGAGTTCGTGACTTTCGCGGGATTAGTCGAACAGCTTTCGACGGTCAGGGCAATTACAGCCTTGGCCTGAGCGAGCAGTTAGTGTTCCCCGAATTGAATCCTGATAAGTATACCCGACCTCAGGGTATGAACATCACTATTGTGACAACAGCAAAGAGTAATGACGATGCTTTGTTGCTTTTGGAGTTGTTTGGAATGCCGTTCCGTGCTCCTCGTGAGAAGAAGAAGACCGGAGCTGCCTAGGCTCAGTGATTTTTAATCGACTGTTAATTGGCCTGCGGAAGCGGGGCAATTGGCAAGCGAGTTTGGAAATAAAAGCGTTTTGTGTTTCGTTTCGTAACTAGTAACAGGTCCAGGTCCTGTGGCAAGCAAAAGTAAGATCGCGAAAGCGAATCGCGAACCAAAGTTTTCGACACGGCGTGAAAGCCGTTGCAAATTATGCGGTCGCCCAAGAGCGGTTTACCGCAAGTTTGGGTTATGCCGTATTTGTTTTCGTAAATTGGCCGACCAAGGCCTTATTCCTGGCGTTCGCAAATCTAGTTGGTAACAGGGGGCTACTGCGATCATGTTGACGGATCCTATTGCCGACATGCTAACTCGCATACGTAACGCGGTTCGCGTTGAGCGCCCGTATGTGGATGTTCCCATGTCGCGAGTGAAGCTCGGTGTTGCCGAGGTTCTAAAGCGTGAAGGTTTTGTTTGGGATGTTAAAGAAGTCGAGGCGGATAGCCACAAGGCGATCCGGATCGAGTTGAAATACGGTCCCAATGGCGAGCGCGTGATACAAGAAATTCGCCGGGTTAGCAAACCTGGTCGACGGATCTATGCCAAGTCGGTAGATCTTCGGCCTGTGCTAAACGGTTTAGGTATTTCAATTATTAGCACCAGCCATGGTGTGATCAGCGATCGTGAAGCTCGTCGCCAGAATTTAGGTGGCGAAGTTCTTTGCGAAGTTTGCTAGTTGCAATTGAAACAGCTCGTGGCGGTTTGTTCTGCTGTGAGTCGCTCGGCCTTCGGCTGGGCAGGATCAAGCAGCGGTAAACGTCATCGATTGATAACTTTGGTTGTTAGCGGTAAGTGCCAACTCGATAAAGTTGGGACTGATAGAATATTGGGGTGCCCAGAGATGGGCATCTGCTTTGTAAAGTGGTTTTTACATTTTGTAAGACTGACCCATGGGCCGTGACGGCCTGGTTGTACTGCGAGCGAGAAAAGTGTCAGGTAATACTGGCTTTCGCGAGTGGTAGAAGTCTTTGATTACCATCCATTTTGTTGGGATAAGATAGCCATGTCGCGAATCGGGAAGAAACCGGTCGCCGTTTTAGACGGAGTGAAGGTGTCGGTTCAAGATCGAACCATTACCGTCGAAGGGCCGAAGGGAAAGCTTCAGTTCACGCATCGTCCTGAAGTCAGCGTCGAGATTAGCGAAGACGGAAAGACCTTTACGGTTATCGCTAACAATGGCGAACGCGAGACGAAGGCTTTGCATGGTCTTACCCGTGCCTTGGTCAATAATATGATCTTTGGCGTTAAGAACGGATATGAAAAACGACTGGAAGTGGTCGGTGTGGGTTACCTGGCTGCTATTCAAGGCAAGGTTTTGCAGTTGCGGGTTGGCTTTGCCAACGAGTTGCAACAGGCAATTCCTGGCGACTTGGAAGTCACCTGCCCGGACCAGACGCATATTGTGATCAAGGGATGCGACAAGCAACGAGTTGGGCAGTTTGCTGCTCAGATTCGTGCTTTGCGTAAGCCAGAGCCCTACAAGGGTAAAGGGATTCGCTATCAGGGCGAATACGTCAAGATTAAGGCTGGTAAATCGGCTACATAATAATTGTGACGGTTTGGTGATTGATCGGTATCAAGCACCAAAGTCGGTAAGAGTAGTTTTTTCGAACAACGTGTTTTCTGGGTTAGTGACGTGGACAACAAGGAAATCGTTAACAAACAACGGATTCGTCGACGCTATCGCGTACGTAACGCGATCCGTGGTACCGCCGACCGTCCTCGATTGTGCGTTCAACGTACATTGAAGCATTTCGGATGTCAGGTCATCAATGACGAAGTGGGGCAGACCTTGGTGTCAGCAACCACTCGCGACAAAGATGTCCGCACCAAGATTCCTGCCGGTGGCAATATCGCTGCTGCAACGGAATTGGGTAAGATCGTGGCTGAAAAAGCTCTTAAGGCCGGTATCAAGCAGGTTAAGTTCGATCGTGGTGCATCGCGTTACCATGGCCGAGTTGCAGCTTTTGCTGATGCTGCTCGTGAAGCCGGATTAGAATTCTAGTCGATGCCAATTGGCAGTAGATCTCGAACAAAAGAACGACGTTATAAATCTGATTGGGAGAATACAACGTGGCATCGGTGAATGAAGGCATGCCAGGCGAAATGATCGACCGCACGCTGCGTATCAAGAGATGCGCTGCCGTGGTCAAGGGTGGTCGTCGTTTCAGTTTCGCCGCCCTTGTAGTTGTCGGCGATGGCCGAGGCAAGGTGGGTTATGGTTACGGCAAGGCAAATGAAGTTCCTCCGAGCGTTTCCAAGGCTCAGAAGGCTGCTAGCCGTGAGATGATCCAGGTACCGATTGTATCTGGTTCGATCCCGCATGCTGTTTGGGGACGATACGGTGCCGCTAAGGTGTTGCTGATGCCAGCTAACCCTGGTACCGGTATCATTGCTGGTCAAGCTGTTCGTGCTGTGTGCGAAGCGGCCGGTATACACGATATTTTGACCAAGAGCTTCCGCTCCAATAACCCAACGGTATTGGTTAAGGCGACATTTGATGCCCTGAAGAAGCTCCGCACTGTTCAAACTGTTGAAGCATTACGTGGAGTGAGTTTGTCATGAACCTGAATGATGTAAATACCGACGTAGAGACCAACCGTGGTCGCAAACGCATCGGACGTGGTTTGGGTTCTGGCTGGGGCAAGACAGCTGGCAAGGGCCACAAGGGTCATAAATCACGCAGCGGTTATTGGAAAAAGCC
>JBILTA010000027.1:0-18356 GCA_044371785.1 Pirellulaceae bacterium
GGCTCGCTTTCGGAGCGGCTGTGCTAATGATTTACGTCATTCTGGTGGCTCAAACTGGATCGTTTTTGATTCCCGGTTTGGTCATGCTGGCGATACCATTGACGATACTCGGCGTGATGCCAGGGTTCTGGTTGTTGAACGTGTTGAGTGGCCAAACCGTCGGAGCTTATGCAGATCCAGCTTACTTCACGGCGACGGCGATGATCGGCATGATCGCTCTGTCGGGTATTGTGACGCGCGATTCGATCATCCTCGTCGACTTTATCCAGCTCTCGGTGCAACATGGACGCAGCTTGTTCGACGCTATATTGGAAAGTCGCGTGGTACGACTGCGTCCCATTTTGCTAACAGCTGGTGCAGCTATGTTGGGAAGTTTGCCGATCACACTGGATCCGATTTTTTCCGGCTTAGGTTGGTCACTGATTTTCGGTTTATTCGCATCGACGGTGTTTACTCTCTTTGTCATACCGGCCTGTTATTGGCTGTTGTATGAACGCAAGAAAGGTAAGCCCGAATAAGCATTAACAGTCTAGGCAACAAACGTATTTGACGCTCATCCCTCACGCCTCACGCCTGATCGTGGGGCAGGATGCGAATACTGTCGGTTTCGATGTGGAGCGAGTATTGAGGTCGGCGATTTTTCACGAAGGATTCAATTTCTTCATACTTGGGATAACTTGGATCGGTGCCAAATAGGCGGGCATCATCAACAAGAACGATATGTTGAAAACGCTGGTCATCCAAGATATGAGCTAGCTCTTCGTAAATGGGTGTGTCTTTTTCTCCTTTGGCAGTTTCGCCGGCGGAGTAATGTCCGTCGAGCCAAAACAAAGTTGTGCTCGAAAGCTTAGGGATGAGATCGCCGAGGACGCGACCGCTGTCACCTTGTAGAATGGTGACGTGCGGCCGATCTTGAAAGCGTTCTTTCGCTTTTTGGAAAAGCTGCTCGCTGAGTTCGATGGAATAAAGTTGATCGAACTGACCAGCCATCGCGTGCATCATATCGCCACGAAAGGTACCTGTTTCGACCAAGATACGAGTGCCGAATTGATCGCGATATTTACAAAGTGCCTCTTGCTTGATGCGATGAGGGGGTGGGCATGGATGTCCTTTAGCTTCCCAGCGTCGAAGTTCCTTTTGGACTTTGCGTTCTTCCAGCCAATTCTGGACTTTGTTGAGCATACCCATCCCTAGTTCCTCATTATTCGAAGCGATGATCTCATCTTTGTTGACTATTTGCCGGCTGTTAATTCCACACAAACGCATTCTTCGTCGTTGCGGACGTACATTCGACCATTGGCAAATGCGGGTGGGCACCATACGACGGGGCGACCGAAAGCAGAGTTAGTTGGGTCTAATATTTTGGCTCGATCGATTTCAGTAAAGCCCTTTGCATCTAGTTTGCCCAAAATCAATTCACCCGTTTCAGCAAACATATAGAACATGCTTGCGTTCTTTACGATGAAGACAGTGCCAGAGCCAACTGGGCGATTTCCAAGAGGTTTGCTGGTTTCCCAAAGTCGTTCACCACTTGGGAATTGTACCGCTGCAAATTCGCCCGTTTCATGGAATCCGTACATGGTATCACCTTCCAAAAAAGGCTGAACGTTAACGGGTGAAAGTCCTTTCTTTGCCGCTTCGCGCCACAAAACTTTTGCACCTGGCTTTTGTTGATCTAGTTCGAGCATCAAGTTGTGTTTTGAGTAGCCACCAACGTACAGATATTTTTCGAATTGGATGGGTGTCATGATGATCGAGCCATTGTTGGCGGTGTACTTTTCCTTCCAATATTCTTTGCCTGTTTCTGGATCAACCGCTGCTATCCAATCTGGACTCATCAGAATCAGTTGTCGCGAGTTGGCTGCAGTGATGATGACAGGTGGCGAGTAGCCTTGCTCTGATGCCGATCCATAACGCCAAAGTTCCGCTCCTGTCGCCTTATTCAATGCCACCGTATGTGATCCTTCACCTCCAGCGAGACAGATGAGTTTATTGCCATCTATAAGTGGGTGACTAGAGTAGCCCCAGAGTGCTGCTTTGGTTTTGTATTTTTCTTTCAAAGAGTGTGACCAGACCACTTTGCCTGTTTCCTTTTCGAAGCACCAAAGATGTCCTTCGGCCCCCAAGGCATAGACGAAGTTGCCATCGACCACAGGCGTACAGCGCGGGCCCGCTGGATACGAAATAGAATAAGTAACAGGGTACTCATGTTTCCAAATCAGCTTGCCATCGGTAGCGTCTAGGCAGAGGACGCGCTCACTGCCAGTGAATTCGGCTCGTTGAAAGTTATCGGTGCGAACTTGATCGTTGGTGACATAGTCGGTGACGTAGAGTCGATTGCCCACTACCGCCGGACCGGAGTAACCACCTGCGACTTTCGCTTTCCATACGATTTTCGGGCCACCGGCCGGAAACTTCTCGATCGCATTGGGTGCATTCCAGCGGTTATCACGTGTTGGCCCCATCCAATGTGGCCAGTCTTCACCGCGAACCTCTAAAGCAAACAGCATCCCGCAGGCAACAAGAGCGACGAGTTTCATGAAACGGTCCAAAAAAAGGAGTGAGGCTAAACGCTGAATCACTGAAAACTGAAAACTGAAAACTGAATCACTGAATCACTGAAAACTGAACCACTGAATCACTCCCCCCATCCTACCCCATGTTCTTATTCCCAACTACAGCCCTTTTCAAAAGGATAAAGTGGTTTTCGTCGGGATTGAAACGGGAAAGAAAATAAATCGGCGCTGGTCGTGCCGGGTGTATTGACGCGGATAAATTCGTCACAAACGTCGCGATAGGCAGCGACAGGGGCATGGACTCCTTTGGCGACCAAAACGCGAAACGCGACTGGATCGAGTTGGCAACTTCGAAGCTGTTCTAAGCTGAAGGGCACCATGCGTTTGGAAGTGATCAGGACCGTCAAATCACTCCCGTGGATTTTTGCAACGGCTGAAACTCCTTGGTCAAATTCAACAATGCCTCCATGTCGCGGTTTAGATTCGCGAAAGAGGCCAGAATGTATGGAAATGAGTTCTAAAGTAACCTCAAGCGGAGATCCATGTAGCGAGTCGGTTTTGCCACCCAAACGAACTTGGCTCAACGCTCCTGTATCTTGTGCTGAGCAAAACGCTGCGACCTCGGGATCGTAGATGCAGACAAACGCTTTCCCCACTGGGTGATCTAATAGAGCTCGAGCGATTATTGTACCATCTGCTGCAGAACCACCCCCAACGTTATCTCCCATATCCAGCAGGCAGAATCTCTTATCGGGTTCTTGCCGAACTAAGTCAATTGCTTCCGATACGGAAATAAGCACACCCTGCAGTTCATTTCGATTTTGCCAGAGGGAATGCCCTAATTCATCAGCGGCTGCTTGCGCAAGCTGTTCATCGCCATCGCTTATCGCTAATGTAGCCGCTCCCATTTTTTCAACGTCGGAGTAGGGAAAGCCTAAGAAAATACTATTCCCGAGCAGCCCCTCTCTTTGAAGTTGTTGATCGGCAATTTTGTAAATGGATGCCAATGGTTCGGCAGTGGTCAGTTGTCGCTCGATGTTTATGACAAGCGGTGGAAAGCAGGCTCGCATAACAGGGGCGATCTTACCTTGCAAGGTTCGTATAAGCAACTCGGCGGCTTCTTCGCCACGTTGTCTCTGGTCGAGATGGGGATTGCTTCGATAAGCAATCATTGCATTGCAAGCTTCGACCATTTGCGGCGAGAGATTACCGTGTGGATCGAGGGTTGCAATGATGGGAACATCTGGCCCAACAGCTGCTCGAACCAACGCTAGCCAGGCACCATCCGCATCTGGAAACTCTTCGGCAACAGCCGCACCATGAGCGGCCACAAGAAGGCCATCTAGTGAAGGTGCGTTATCGAGTGCACGCAAAACTCGTTCGGTCAGAGCGATGAAGCTACTTTTCACGATTGGCCCTGAGGGTGTGGCCCGATATACCACCAGAGGGACTATCTCAATATCAAGTTCGTTGGAGCGTTGAAGGCCCCCGATAAAGCCACCGATTTCATGATGGCTTGTCGAAAGCGCCTGAAGAATCTCGTCGCCTTCCAAAAAAAGGTCCGCTTTGAAGTTCGCAAGCGTTGTTTTGGTTGTCACGAATGTATTTGATTCGTGCAAAAGCCCTAAAATTCCAATCCGCATGGCCAGTCGTTCCTCAACTCAACTTCAGTGGTGTTGCTTCTGGCGTGCATTGAATCAACAATAAGGCAGGCCAATCCGAAATGCGGTACTACGATTTGTAAGTATGCCGTAATGTCGGAATGAGAACAATCTTACCCGCCCCAACTTTCTGCCAGCCCTAAACTATTCCTATGCGATATTCGATTGCCGAGATTCGTGCTCAACTCTATGCGGCTGTTGTATGTGACGCTCTTGATCAAGTGGGACTGTTTCACCAGTCACCGCGTGTGCCACTTCCTTCACATACATCGGTCGGCTGCCAGCCCGGAGTACTTGTTGGACGTTGCAAGACTACTTTATGGGCCGATATGGCACATTCGGATCCGGATCCTTATGCGCTCGAACTCCAAGCCGTTGATAGTTGCAAGACGGATGATGTACTGATTGCAGCGGCGGGTGGATCGATGCGATCAGGGATTTGGGGGGAACTTCTTACAACGGCTGCCAAAAATCGTGGCTGTAAGGGAGCGATTGTTGATGGGGCAATTAGGGACGTATCAAAAATTTCGACGATGGAGTTTCCTGTCTTCGCACGTGGACGCTGCTTATACGATAGCCTTAACCGCCAACGAGTGATCGATATGGACGTCCCAGTAGAGATCGATGGTGTTCGTTTTTCGCCTGGTGACTTGGTTGTTGCGGATTCAGATGGTGTTGTGGTCATTCCACAGCAAGTGGAGGAGAAAGTGCTGGAACTCGCTTTTGCCAAAGTACTTGGAGAGAATAAAGTTCGTGACGCGATTCGTGAAGGAATGTCGGCAGTGGATGCGTATAGAACTTTCGGTGTTCTGTAACTCTTGCTAACCATTTTTGGGAGATTTTCCGATGGCCTCAATCAAGCTATCTCGTCGCCAACTCTTGCAATCGTCATTGTTTGCCAGCGGAGCCATGGCGAATCTATCATCAGCATCATTGTTTAGTTGCGATGCGCTGACGGCGAAGAAACGAGTCGCAGCTGTCGTCACGATTTATCGTTATAACTCCCATGCCGATGTTATTCTGGGAAAGATCCTCGAAGGTTGGAAGCAGGATGGTGGTGCGGGGCCCCAGCTAGAATTGGTGTCGCTGTATGTGGATCAGTTTCCGGCCGACGATATGTCTCGCAAGCTGGCTGAGCGATTTGGATTTAGGCTTTGTTCGACAATTGAAGAAACGCTTACTTTAGGGGGCAATCAGCTTGCCGTTGATGGTGTCATTTCCATTGGAGAGCATGGTGACTATCCCTGGAATGCGAAAGAGCAACACCTCTATCCTCGTCGGCGTTTTTTTGCCGCAATTGCGGATACCTTTGAAAAATGTGGAAGCGTTGTGCCCGTCTTCAACGATAAGCACCCAGGTCCGGAATGGGGTGATGCGGTTTGGATGTACCAGCGGGCCAAAGAATTGCAGATTCCTTGGATGGCAGGTTCTTCACTGCCGGTCAGTTATCGTCAACCGGATCAAACATTGCGCTGGCAGGATGAAGTTTCTGCTTGTGTAGCCATAGGCTATTCGGGGCTTGATATCTATGGTTTTCATACTCTTGATTTCATGCAATGTTTACTGGAACGGAGAAAAGGGGGTGAGCTTGGTGTCGAATGGGTACAGAGCTTGCCTACTTCAAAAATCGGTGAATGGCTCGACCAAGGTCTAATGGACTCCAAGTTATTGGATGAAGCATTAGCGGTCACGGGAGGGGATCGCGTGAAGTTACTTCAAAGCCCACCGACTGATGGAGCGCTGTTTGTCATTCAGTATCGTGATGGCTTGAAAGTGCCTGTGTTGATGTTGCCTGGCAACGCCCAAGGAATTGGGACGGCTATACGCACAAAGAGCAGCGATGTGATTGCGACCCGCACCGAAGAACGACCTGATCCACGGCATCCACATTTTGCGTATTTATTGAAGGGCATCGAAAAGATGTTCCATACGGGGAAACCAAGTTATCCAGTGGAACGCTCCTTGCTAACGGCTGGAATCTTGGATCGCCTTCTGACGTCACGCCACCAGCAAAACGTGCGTTTGGAAACACCCGAACTGGCGATCGAGTATAAGCCAGTAGATTACGGTTATGCTCCGCACCTGGAATTGTAATTCGGTGAATCCAAAAATCTGCGGCGGCGAGTGATCATGGTAAGCAGCGATAAACTCGAGTGCAATTCGAACGTTATGAGGTTGAAGACGATGCGAGTGAGCTGTTTGGCGTTGTTATCCGTTTGGTTGATCGCGAACCTAGCCTTATCGCAAGGCGCTGCACGTGAAGTTGTGGCCGAATTAAACGGACAGCCCATTTATCGGGACGAATTGGGTGAGGGGGAATTGAAAGACGTTGCCCGAGAACTACAAAGACGCATATCGGGCGAACTCTTCACGCAATTTGCTAAGGAAAATCCTAAGGAATTGCAGGTTACTGAAGAGGAAATTGAACGAGTAACGGCCTATTTCAATGAGCAACGTACCCAGAAATTAGTTGCGGAAGGGGAATCAATAAAGAAGCAGATCGCGGAGATTTCTGCCAAGTTAGTCAGCACTTTACCAGAAAGTGCCGAACGCAAAGCTTTGGAAACGAAGCGGGCTGATCTCGAATTGCAACTCAATCAGCCACCACCGAATGAAGAGACTGTAAAGTTCATACTTACCAATTGGAAATATCAGTATGTGCTTTACAAGAAATACAAAGGGGGACGGTTGTTATGGCAACAGTTTGGAATCGAAGCGTATGATGCGACACGCGTCTTTCTGGAAACGGAAGAAAAAAATGGCCGCTTTAAGATTTTAGATCCGCAACTGCGCGATGAATTCTATTTTTATTGGACCAAACAAAATCATGGTTCTTTTTTGATCGTCGATCCGGTCAGAATTCGTGCGGAGTTTCTGGAACCAGAGTGGATGGGCAAAACGCTGTCGTTGCAGCAACTGAAATATAATCACGAGGATTTGGCTGTCGACTTGGGAGTTGGGTTATGGGCGTGGCCTGTCCCTATGGATGCTGACGACGATGGCGACCTGGATCTATTGGTTTCTTGTCCCGATAAACCATCCAATGGTGTTTGGTTTTTTGAAAATGTCGACGGTGATACCGCGCGTCAACCACTACCCATTTTTCGCGCAGGGCGAAAGATCAGCAGCACGGTTCACTATGTGATGCCAAGCTACCTCAACAATGAAGTGCGTGTATTGAGTCCCGGTTTTGAATACTTGAGCTTCGCCAAGACGGGGACGGAGTCAAAAAAGGCGTTGCCGATTTCTGCAAAGTTCTATAAGCCCCAAGGGACACAGACCAAAGGTCCGAAGGTGCGGCATAATCAATGGCGATATGTTGATTTTGACGGTGATGAGAAACTCGACTTAATCGTGGGCATTGAAGACTGGAGCTATTACGGTTGGGACGATGCTTGGAACAGTGAAGGTCAATGGACCAATGGACCTTTACATGGCTTCGTGTTGATTTTCAAAAATCAAGGAACGGACTCGGAGCCCAAATATGCTGAACCATTCAAGTTGGAAGCAGGTGAGGAGACGCTAGACGTTTTCGGCTGTCCTTCGCCAAACTTTATCGACTTTGATCATGACGGTGATCTTGATCTATTGTGCGGTGAGTTCCTGGATCGCTTCACCTATTTCGAGAATGTCGGCAGTAGGACTTCGCCCAAATATCGCAGCGGAGAGCGTGTTCGATCTATTTCCAGCACCGATCTGCACATGGATTTGCAAATGATAGTGCCGGTGGCAATCGATTGGAATAAAGATGGTGAGTGTGATCTAATTGTGGGTGATGAAGATGGCCGTGTCGCATGGCTCAAAAATAGTGGCCGAGTGGATTCGCGAAATGTGCCATTGTTCGAAGAACCACGTTACTTTCAGCAGCAAGCGGATACGCTAAAGTGCGGCGCATTGGCAACTCCCTTCCCGTATGATTGGGATAGCGATGGAGACATTGATATCCTATCTGGAAACACGGCCGGCTATATCGAGTGGTTTGAAAATCTGGGGCGAACGGCAACGAATGAGTTTCGCTGGGCTGCACCCAAGCGACTTGAGGTGGATGGGCAACCTTTTCGAATCATGGCTGGTCCTAACGGGAGCATTCAAGGGCCCGCAGAAGCGAAATGGGGCTACACAACCTTCACCGTTTGTGATTGGAACCGCGATGGACTTGCAGACATTGTATTTAATTCCATCTGGGGACAGGTACAGTGGCTTGAGAACACCGGAACTAAAGCAAAGCCGAAACTGAGGGGACCAAAACCACTTGAAGTTGCCTGGAATGGACCCGCTCCCAAACCTGCATGGACGTGGTGGAAACCAACGGAGCACGAATTAGTCACTCAGTGGCGGACCACCCCAATTGGCATCGACTGGGACAAAGATAGCTGGCCAGATTTGGCCGTTTTGGACCCGGAGGGATATCCATCGCTTTATCGTCGCCGGCCTGAAGATGGACGTTTGGCCCCCCCCGAGCGAATCTTTGTGGACCAAAACGGTAAGCCACTCCGCTTCAATGAGCGGACAGCGGGGGGGAGTGGACGCAGGAAATGGTGTTTGACGGATTGGGATGGCGACGGAATCGTGGATATTCTGCTGAACTCGCAGAATGCCGATTTTTGGAAGGGACTGGGGGAGAAAGAGGGGAAATGGGAGTTCCAGCATGTGGGGAACTTAGCGGCACAGAACATCGAGGGGCATGATGTCAGTCCTAGCACAGCGGATTTTGACGCAGATGGTTGGCCCGATTTTCTGGGTGGGGCAGAAGATGGAAGGTTTTATTATCTTCGCAACCCAAACTCTCCAGATTAACCTATAATGCTGAAATGAGTTGCTGATCTTTGTCCTGCCTGTCTCCCCCTCCTGCTTTTCCGCCTTGGATTATCCGCCATGAATCACGCCGTAGAAGCCATCGGAATTTTCGAGGTTGGAGGCTTTACGCCTGCAATGGTTGGACTGGATGCCATGGAGAAAGGGGCTGAAGTCCGCGTCATTCAAGCAGAACTGAATGACTTTCTGGGAACAGTGATCAAGATCGAAGGGACCGTAGCTAGTGTTCGCTCAGCTTTGGCCGCAGGCGAACAAGCCGCTCAACGAATGGGGGCAAAACCCATTGTCTCCATCATACCGCGTCCCGATGCAGATGCTTTGGCCAAAGGGATCATGAGCAAGCAAGAACGGAGCCCATTGCTCGATCAAAATGTGGTTTTAGATATTCGTACTGACACATCATCGTCGGTGGAAGCAAACGTTAAACGCCAGGAGCCCAATATGAGTTCGAATGCACTTGCCCTTGGTTTCATTGAAACGCAAGGATTCACAGCCGTGTTTGAAGCCATCGATGCCGCATGTAAATCGGCCAACGTGGAAGTGGTTGCCAAAGAGAAACTCGGTGGTGGTTACATCACCGTTGTCATTCGTGGCGACGTAGCAGCCGTCTCCGCAGCCATTGATTCTGGTAAAGCAAAGGTGGAAGGTTTAGGAAAATTGATCGCCGCTCATGTGATTGCACGTCCGAGCGCACAGGTCCTGAGTCTGTTGCCAAAGTAATTCACCATCAATAAAAAAACACCCGCCGATTTCTCGACGGGTGTTTTGTTTTCTACCGACTTCGACAGCTTGTTCAACTAGGGTTGAACACCAGCTTGTCTCTCTTCTTCTTCTTCACGGATGAGGATTCGAGGAGTCACTGTCATCATGAAGGTATTAGTTTCGCGACCGATACCGACGTTCTTGAACAGGCGGTTGATGTAAGGAATCTTGCTTAGCATTGGCACACCACGTTCTACTCGGTTTTCTCGCAAGCGTTTGATACCGCCTAGCAAGATGGTACCGCCGTCTGGAACGTTGACGGAGGTGGTCACGCTGGTGAAGGCGAGTTCAGGTTGTTGCACCGTGGTGCCTTCGATGACTTCATCTTCGTCTTCTCGGTCGATGATATTACCGTCAGCATCTCGAACAACGGTACCGGTGTTCGATGTGCGGCGACCTTCGAAAGTAAAGGTTCGCACTTCACCGATTCGGCTGAAGTTCGGAAGCAATGTCAAGCGTACGAATTGTTTGTCAGGTGAAACCACAGCTTGAACGTTCAATTGTGTTCCTTCGTTGAGCACCACAATGATAGGTTGTTGTGCTACTGCGAAGTCGCCGACCACTGGTACCAAACCGACCACGAATGGACGTTGTGTTTGGTCAGTGATGGTTGCGAATTGACCGTCGTACAAGGTTACTTTCGGTGCCTGCAATACGTTGGTTCGGGTGTCACCTTGAGCTGCTTCCAAGAAGAAGAACATCTCAATGTCGCTCAAGATAGCGAAACCAAACTGTGCGGCAGTGTTCTGGTCGAAACCACCGACCTGAGGAACCGCTGATCCGAAAGAGTCCTGACTGAATGCCAAGTCTAAGTCGGCGGTTGGGGTTCCATCTCGGTTCAAACCTACAGTAACGCTAGGACCTTCGTCATCGTTTGGCAGCGAGGTAACGTTGTCATCGATACGGAAGTCGAAGTCGACACCAATTCGTTCGAAGAAGTTATCACCCAAGGTGATGAAACGTACTTCGATCGTAACCTGGACGTTTTGCAAAGCTCGCAAAGCTTCCAAGAGAGCTTGGATTTCTTCATGAGTTTCTTGAGGAGCACTGATAACCAAGGAGAGGTTACCAGGATAAGCCTGCATCGTGGCATCGCCCGATTCCCAAAGGTCTGGGTCGACAGTCTGCTGAATCAAGTTCATAAGCTGGCTGAAGTCGGCCATCGAAGCACCACCACCGGAGCCTAAGCCCCCAGCAGCTGGAGCGTTCATTTGTGGACCAAAGCCACCCATCACTGGGTTGCCCATGCCCATTTGAGGACCAACACCACCAACCATTGGTCCGCCACCCATTGGCAATCCAAGACCTGGCATACCAGCCATCTGAGCCAACACGTTGTTGTTAGGGCTCATACTATGGTTGCGGTTGGACACCATTTGGAATGGTGAAACTTCATTGGCTTGAACCAGCATTCGGTTGCCTTGAGTTTGATAGGCAGCCTGGATGGCTCCCGCCATACCTTGTGAGTAGTCGGTGATAAAGTTCGGGATCGGTACAACCAAATCCTTCACGTTATAGGTCTTGTTCGCGACGTTTCGGCGGATACGATCGCGACTGGTGATCAACAGCACGTCGTTGCGAACGGTATGACCTAGGTTCAATGGTTCCAACAACAGTGTTAGGGCACTCTTGAGGGAAATAGGGCTATTCAAGTTTAATGTTACGGTTTGATCGGAAGGCAAAGCCTCAGCCGACAAGCCTAGGGGATCGATGTGGATTGGAATACCAACCATTTGCCCCAATAACTCCATGGCTTCAGCCAATGGCTTATTGGTGAACTGCACCGTCACTTGAGTGTTGAGCTTGTTATAGATGGCTCGTTCCATCTCAGTCATCTTGACGATACCGTCGTCCTGACCACTTCGCAATTTCTTGATTTCATCCCAAGTATCAGCCTTGGGGAATACAAGTGGATTGCGATCGTCGAAAGGTTGAGAGGCTTCTTCGACGCTGATCATTGCATCTGCGAAACCGATTTCCTTCGCTGAGGCGATATCACCATTTTCTTTGATTCGTCGTGAAATACGCGAAAGCTGGTAGAGCGAAACCGCGATCTGAGAATCAGGATCGAGTTCACGGACTTGCTTCGCAATTTGCTCAGCTTCTTCGTATCGACGCTGTTCCATTAAGTCATTGAACTGTTCGACCAAAGTCGCGATTTCCGTATCGAGTTTGGCTCGACGTTCGCGTTCCATATCGAGTTCGGCCAAGATGCGTCGGTTGTTTTGGTCCAACTCGATGTTGGAGCGGTTTTGATCGATGTAGCCTTGCTGAGCACCAATCGCACGATCCACCATGGTCAAGAATTGTTTGCGTGCTGGCGCATCCAACTCAGCTTGGGCCACTCGCATACGGAGTGAGTTCAAGCGTTGGAGTGATCCCAATGGATCTGATTCACGCGTGCGCTCCGATTCGGCCATTTCACCGGTTACTTCGCGGAACATCTTTTGACGTTGAACAGCTTGTTCATCGGTCACTGGTGTTCCGGCGGCGGCTGGGAGTTGGCCAACATTGCGTGCGGTAGGTGCGTTGAGCAGCATGAGCTTTTCACGCAACTGCTGACGTACCAATGGATCCATCTGAGCTTCTTGTTTCCAAGCTTCAGAGAACTTCTGCAAAGCAACTTCACGATTGCCAGCAGTCAGAGCTTGAAGGCCTTGTTCGTAAAGAGCTTCACCGGAGGCGATCTGTCCACCGACGTCACCTTGCGCGGAGGCAAGTTGCGGTGCAGAGCGATCAGCCTGAGGATTGAAGACACCCTGCTGAACACCAGGCGGCGGGAAACCAGGTTGTCCAACTGGCATTTGACCGCCAGCAGGTACAACTTGACTGTTCCCTGGAAATGCAGGGAAGCCCGCAGCTGGTGCGGCAGCTTGAGCAGGAGCAGCCTGCTTCATCGCTGCGAGATCTTGGCGAACCTTTTCAGTGGTATCGGAAAGGTTTCCAACCAAGCCTTGTGGTCGGTATGGGACTTGTTCAGCGGCAGCCACCAATTGCTCAGCGGCAACCACATCGCCAGCCCTCATGGCAGCTCTGGCTTGCATGAGCAAGCCTTCATAGTGCTGCTGCGGACTGACCGCAGGGGCTTGGGGCTGCTGGGCAGCAAGGCCACCGCTCCCGCTGGTGCCCGTGGTTGGCAGAATAGCTGGACCGGCAAACGCGGCCAGTCCGGCAAGCCAACCAAGTTTCTGTGTGAATCTGGTGACTTTCACGCGACACTCCTTCTTCGCAATGTCAGGATCTCGGACTGCCGGCGGGTGGCCCAAATCTTGAATACCACCTAGCAGGCTGCCAAAAAGTTTGGGTTACACTAACCGGTTTTCTGTTGCTTCAATCTGTTCCATAGCGGGAAAGTCCGTTTTGCCGCTATCGAATCAGTCATTTCAGTATTTCATTGTCCATCGTCTTGGGCAGGGTCGGGCGATTTTGGTCGGTTTCGCTGCGAATTGTCTGCTGACAAGAGGGACGGTTCCCCCGCCCCCAGGTGATTTCATTTTGCGAAATCTCTCGTAGGAAGGGTAAGTACGTGCGGATGACGTTGTAAGTCAAGCCCACTCTACCGGCATAATCGGTACAATCGTGACTACCGCTACAACCTGAAATTGAAAAAGTGACAACTTCGATTGGATTTAACTAAAGGGAACGCTATCCGACGCTCAAAACGCAGGCCCCTATTCTGTCTGGATGCGTACAGGCTTCCTGTCTTTCCTATTTTAGTGAATGCTGTCAGTTGCAAGAAAAGGACATTTCATGAGCCACGTTGAGAAAAAGTACTGTGTCTTGGCAGATCTTCCGCTGGCCGAGTACTTTAATTCCCTTTTGAGCGACATCGAACTGATTGATTGGGGCGAATTTCTCGCATCGACTTCGACTCAAACTGAATTAGCCCAAAGGATCCAAGGTCTGCTCACTTATGGCCATCCAAAAGTCGACTCGCGTTTGCTCGATTTACTTCCCAATCTACGCATCATTAGCA
Organism: Pirellulaceae bacterium; assembly: GCA_044371785.1. GTDB lineage: Bacteria > Planctomycetota > Planctomycetia > Pirellulales > Pirellulaceae > JAFLCP01. Next base: position 13,731 of record JBILTA010000027.1, read on the forward strand.
ATCATGGCGTAGGTGTTGATCATATTGACTTACTGGCCGCCCGCGCTCGGAACATTCCTGTTGCTCATACTCCAGGCGCAGTCGATGGTGCGACTGCCGATTTAGCGATTACACTCATGCTGGTAACAGCCAGACAAGTTATTGCTTGCAATCGATTCGCAAATTCGGACCAATATCGGCAACCCAATTTCTCAGATCAACAAATGCTGGCATTGCGTGGCTGCGATGTATTTGGTGCGACCCTGGGGATCGTTGGATTAGGACGCATCGGAAAACAGATCGCCAAACGTGCCCGCGGTTTCGATATGCGGATCATATACCACAGAAGGACTCGCGATTTTCAGGCCGAGCAAGAATTGGATGCTGAGTATGCAGACCTCAATTCAATGCTCGATGTCTGTGACTTTGTGATATTGTCCGTCCCACTCGACTCATCGACTCACAAGCTGATTGGCCGTGCTCAACTCCAACGTATGAAATCGTCCGCAATTCTGATTAACGTCGCCCGGGGCGGTGTTGTGGATACCGATGCATTGGTTGAGGCGTTACAAAAGGGGTGGATTCGTGCAGCTGGTCTTGATGTGACCGACCCTGAACCACTTCCCAAAGGTCATCCGCTATTTGAGCTAAATAACGTGACCATCCTTCCCCACATTGGTAGCTTCACCGAACAAACGCGACGTCGAATGGCAGAGTTGACTGCACGACAACTATTAGCAGGCCTAGAGGGGAACGCTATTGAACACGACGCGACTCGCCCGCGCAGTTAGCTCTCCTGCTCACCTTGCTAACTTCTCCTCACTCGCGCAGGGCCGGCCATTTGCCATCTTGGATCGCAACGCCTTTGATCTTTTTGGGATCCATAACGGTGTATCGAATGCGTTGTCGGTTCCAAGTGTAGGTTATGTGTACCAAGCCATCTTTCCCTTCGATGACTGCAGGATAGGAAAACTCGCCCTTATCTACTTTTTCTAATTGAGCCACTGCGGACCAATGAAGTCCATCATCAGAAATCGCTACGTTTAGCTCAGCGCGGGCGGCACCGGGACGACGTGAATCGCGAACCGTATGGTTATAGACCAGAAGGTGACGACCATCCTTTAAGGTGACAGCATCGATACCGGAGTTTGGATTTGGGAGATCGAGCAACGACAATCGATCCCAGGTTTTGCCTTCGTCTTTAGAGATGGTCATCGAGATTTTTTGGGCGGTCTTGGTGCGGCATAGCATTAAGATGGACTTATCTTTGAGCCGCAGGAAGGTAGGTTGAATACTCTCCATTTCATCTTTCGCGTTAAGCGGTCCAATAAACTTCCAGTTCATTAAATCGGGTTGTCCAATCTCGACATGGGCCCTCCAGCCGTCATGTTCACTGCTTGAGCCACAAAGCCAGGCCCCATCGCTTAGTAGGATAGGTTTGTTTTTGATGGGACCTAAAATGTTTTCCGGAAGGCGATGGGCGGGGCCCCAAGTTGCTCCAGAGTCTTTGGACTCTTTCCACATTCCCCACCATGTTGACGGACTTGGCCCGACCTTATAGAACAAAATCAATTGCTCACCCTGCGTGACCAAAACGGGATTCCAGCACGGGTAGCGTTTACCTTCAACGATTCCATCTGCCACCATTTTGGGCTCGGACCACGTTTGTTTTTCAGCGTTTAGCCCCGAAAACCAAATTTCGACGTCGTCGTTCCCCTCTTCGGTTCCGCCGAACCAGGCAGCCACGATTTGGCCGTTTGGGGCGGTCACCAGTGTCGAAGCATGGCACTCTGGGAATGCGGCTTTTTCATAAATGTATTGGCTAGAAACAATGGCCGATGTCTGCCCAACGGCAATCGGGGCAAACCAAGTACCCAGAACGGCCATCAGTAGGCTGCCAAACATAGGAAATAAAATGCGGTCAACGAAAGCTGAAGGGATCAAGGATTTTCTGACCATGCGGTGTGCCATCAATTCACAAAGGGTTCGAAGGATTGGCTATGATAGGGAGAGTTACCAATCGAAATGGACCTCTGGTATTGTCATCCAAAACCATCGCAAACGGCAAGCGGTGAACGGGCTCTGGTAGTTTGATTTGCTCGAAGATTTTTCGGATATTTAAAGGAAAAGTTGCTATGTTTGTTCAGTGTATTTGGTTTCGGCCATTTACTTTTTCTTGCCTTATCGCCTCGTTACTTTTTCTCAATTTGGCACACGCTGAAGTACCTGTTCCAACAGTCTCTCAAGTCTTGGAGACGGCGGGTGAGAACAAGCCCCAACTCGAAAAAGCTCTGGCGGATATCGAGCCCGAATACAAAACGGGCATGGAATTTCTGATTCGAAATATGCCCGAGCAGGACTGCCGTTCACTCTCTGCAGAATTCTTGCTGGAAAATGTGCGGCTTGCTTATCAGGCATGGAAAAACTCTAAATGGCAGTCCCAAGTTCCCGAAGATGTTTTTTTAAACAACATCCTTCCCTATTGTGTCGTCAATGAAGCTCGCGATCCTTGGCGCAAAGAGTTCATGGAACGCTTCGCTCCCTTGATTAAAGACTGCCAAACACCAGGTGAAGCTGCCGCAGTTCTTAACGGCGAGATCTTTGGTATCGTGCAAGTGAAGTATTCGACGAAACGTCCCAAGCCCGATCAGTCCCCTGCTGAATCCATGAAGGCTGGTTTGGCATCGTGCAGCGGCTTATCGATTCTCTTGATCGATGCTTGCCGAGCTTTGGGTATTCCTGCCCGATTTGTTGGTACACCGCTGTGGGCAGACGGCAGTGGTAACCATTCTTGGGTCGAAGTTTGGGATCAAGGTGATTGGCATTTCACAGGTGCATGTGAAGCTACAGGCAAAGATCTCAATCAAGGTTGGTTTATAGGTCGAGCAAGTCAAGCGATCGTAGATGATCCACTACGATCGATTTACGCGACCAGCTTCAAACGCACTCCCATTCATTTTCCATTAGTTTGGGATCGACGAATTCGATGGGTTTACGCCGTAAATGTCACGCCACGCTACGCAGGCAAACAGCCCGTACCTGCTGGGCATGTGGCAACGCGTTTCGTTTATCGTTCTTCAACAGGCAAAGAAAGGCAAGTGATCGACTTTACGATCGTTGATGCCAAGACGGGAGACAAGATCTTTGAGGGCAAGACTCGTGATGAACGCTTCGACGCCAACGATCATACAACCTGTTATCTCATCAGCACTGGAGCATTTAAGGTGCAATGGAAAGATGAGTCAGGTGAGCGTTTCGTCGAATTTGAAAAGCCAGCCAGTGAGCAACTTATTGAACTCAAATAGCCATTTGTCGGCGTGTGGCACAGCATCAATGTGCTAAGAGTTTTTGTCGGGGTGGCGTGACATTGGTTACGCGCCCCGCGATCTCGTGCAATATCTTTTGTTCCAATGCAAAATCACGGCCCATATCGATCCATCCGATGGTGATCGGAAGAGATCGCAAATTGCTTTCAGTTCGCACAATTGTACCATCGTGACGCTGGGTGGCTGCTCCTTCACCTGAAAACTGCGATCGATCCACATCTTCCAGTTGCTTAGACACCACCACTTCGATCTGATATCCCCCCTGCCCTGGCACCGCACGAACCACACATGTTCGGCGGATACTCTGTAATGTACCCAAAAGCCGTTCGAATGAATTGGCTGCATCGCTGCGCCAAGGTTCCAAGCAAGTAGCGCCGATTTCCGGATATGTTTGTAAACGACCCTCTAACCACTCGCTTCCATAACGCTGGACGGGTTGTTCTTTTTCGATTCGAAAATAATCGTCTACCGTATCTACAATCTGATTCCACAAAAAAGCGGGATCTTGATCTGGAACTAAAATAGGATTTGGTGGTGGGGCCATGACCATAGGCATGCTTCCAGGTGGAGATGTTTTCGCAGGTGAAAAACAGCCCACACACAAGAACGCCAAGAGCCAAACCAAGTTTGGACGCTGCAAGATTCGATTGGAAAAGGATAAATCGTTTTTCTCAACCACTGCCGTTCCTCATGTTCCTAGAGGAATTGCCAGCCCGTGGTAACCATTTCGAGTCTAGATCTCCTGGAGCAGATAAAGTGTATTCATAGTTACTTTCAACTCGTCGTCCATCAGCCGTTTGATACCGCACGAACACGAGTACTTTTTTGCCGGCTGGTACTTTCCCTTCCAAGGAAATGTCGACATGAATTCCCTTCGCATTCCCCTGCTTCTTGATCGCTTGTTCAATTTGTTGAGGCGTAAACCTCCAGATTCCGATTCGGCCCGACTCATCTTGGACCTCAGGATCGAGGATCGATACCGTTAGCTCGGCTGGCTGAGCTAGAAACTCTCCCGCAGCATTGCGAGGTTGCAGTACTAATCTCACCGCATCGTCACCTGGCTGACCATCTAGGTCGAGGGCGATGGAAAATGGCCGCACAAAGGAAATTTCGGTCATGCGTTGATCGAGCGGTACGCTTACATCTTCACGGGGTGCATGGGGCGAAGAGTTCGCATCTTGTGCGTAGCTAGCCTGAGATACGGCGGAACTTGCTTCCAAGCTTTGAGGATCGGTAGATCGGGCGGCTTTGCGTCGAGCATTCTTTGACGCCGGAATACGTCCTAATTCCTCATCAAGTGCACCCAAAGTTGGAGGTGGCA
>JBILTA010000342.1:0-6091 GCA_044371785.1 Pirellulaceae bacterium
ATTCGGATGAGACCTCTTATCAAACCGTCTATGCCCGTAATCCAGGATCGGTTGCGGCTCCAACGGCAGGTCTTCACTTTACTCCAGAATTGCTGCACGCTCTGCGCGGCAAAGGTATCGCCATCGCACCGGTTACTTTACATGTTGGTATGGGAACATTCCAACCGGTCAAGTCCACGCAGCTCAACGAGCATAAAATGCACAGCGAGTGGTTCGAGGTCAGCGATGCGGTAGCGAAAAAAATCAACGCCACAAAAGCCGCCAACGGCCGCATCATCGGTATCGGTACGACAACGGTTCGTACCCTTGAAACAGCTGCCATCCAAGGCAATGGAAAACTGACAGCCTGCTCGGGGGATACCAATTTGTTTATACGTCCTCCCTTTCCGTTTCAAGTGATCGATGGCATGCTTACCAACTTTCACCTCCCCAAAAGCACTCTGCTCATGTTGATCAGCGCGTTTGCTGGCCGAGAAAACATCATGGCCGCCTATCAAGAAGCGATCGAACAACGTTATCGCTTTTACAGCTATGGCGATTGCATGCTGATCTTGTAGTCCGTTTCACTTTAATTCTCTTGCTAGGATTTGCGATGAATAAGGAAGAAGAAGTACTCGTCATCACGGAGAGCCTATTCGATCGACTCGGTCGTTTTTCAGGTTTCCAAAAAGATGTGACTCCCTACCTGAAAGAATTGCTAAATCCAGCCAACATGCAGTTTCGCGCTCGTGGGCATGTTGAAGATGACCCAACTTTTAAACAATTGATTCCTTATTGCATCTTGGTCCACACCGACACCGCCGGCGAAACGCATGTATTTCAATACACTCGCGGCAAAGGACAAGGCGAACAACGCCTGCATGCCAAATTGAGCATTGGTATCGGGGGCCATATTTCTCGCGAAGACGCCGCAGGAAGCAATGAACCTTATCGAACGGGCATGCGTCGCGAACTCGATGAAGAAGTGATTATCGAAAGCCCTTATCAGGAAACTTTGGCCGGTATGATTTTCGATGATACCACCGAAGTTGGGCGAGTCCATTTAGGTTTAGTCCACTTCTTAAAGCTGAATGCCCCCGCCGTTCGCGGACGGGAAGCCGATCTACTCGAAAGCGGCTTCGTGCCACTTTCGCAATTGAAAGAAAATTTCCAACGACTTGAAACATGGTCGCAATTGTGCGTTCAAAATCTGTTTTAGGTCCTGGGCCTGATTCGATGCCGTTCTGTTGTTCGCCGAGGTTTGAGCAATGATCTATTTGGATCATCATGCTACCACACCGATGGATCCCATCGTACGCGATGCGATGCTACCCTATTTTTGCGAACACTTCGCAAATCCGGGTAGCACATCGCACGAAGCGGGGCGCTTCGTGGCGGAACGCGTCGAAGAAGCGACGCACTCAATCGCCAACGCCATCGGTGCCTCCGCAGATGAAATCCTCTTCACCAGCGGAGCCACCGAGAGCCTCAACTTGGCCCTTTTCGGCACCATGCTGCATCCGCGTGAAAAACGTCGGCAGATAATCAGCGTTGTATCCGAACATCGCGCTACACTGGATCCACTTCTGCGTCTGCAAAAACAAGATCGCGATTTGATCCTGATTCCCGTTACTCCACAATCAGGTACTGTCCCTGGCCAAATCGACCTCGACCAACTCGAACAACATCTAAGCGAACGGACCGCGTTGGTAAGTGTGATGCTCGCTAATAACGAGATTGGTACCATTCAGCCGCTTGCACAGATCGCAGAATTATGTGCGCGATACTCCGTACCTCTGCATTGCGATGCCGCTCAAGCCGTGGGACGCATACCGGTTGACGTCAACCGTTTGAACGTCGACTTATTGAGTTTCTCAGCTCACAAGTTTTATGGTCCCAAAGGGGTCGGTGGACTTTATATTCGTCGACGTCCACGCTCCACTCGACTCTTTGCCCAAATCGTAGGGGGTGGCCAACAGCACAACTTGAGATCGGGAACGCTTAATGCGCCTGGCATTATCGGTATGGCCGCCGCACTTCGCGTGAGCCTGGAACGTATGCCTCAAGATCATGTTCAGGCACAGCAACTCCGCGATCAACTCTGGGCAGGCTTGCAAAATGCGATTCCCGCGATCCAACTCAATGGCCCCGAGTTATCCGACAGCGAACAACGATTGGTTGCGAACTTGAATTGTGCGTTTCCGGGCGTGGAAGGTCAGAGTCTGATGCTGGCGGTCCCCGAATTGTGCGTCAGTAGCGGCAGTGCGTGCACCTCCGCCGAGCCGCACCCCAGCCATGTGCTGATGAGCTTGGGCTTGGATGAGGGGCGGGTCCGTTCCAGCCTGCGATTTGGCATAGGACGATTTAACTCACCCGCCGAAATCGACCTTGCTGTCCAATTACTTGCTCAGGGGTACCGAAAACTGGTGGGATTGGGCTAAAAGTGGCTTTACGGGGAAAAAACAACCTGTGTTGTGAAAAATCGGGGCTGATCCGGGTCAGTTTCCCTTGTCATATCTGGCCTATCGCGCCTACATTTATCAATAGGGTAAGTGAGTCGATGGCTCAGACGCCCGATAATGATGTTACGGCAATGACGTTACAGCAACAATGTTACGGCAAATGTGCCTGGAATAACGGATTCCATTTTCAATAGCGTTTTGGTTCGAGGAAAGGTATAAGTCCATGGCAGTAAATCTGACCGAAAAGGCTGCAGAACAGATCAAGAAGTTTCGTCAAGAAAACGATTTCAGCGAAGATGCTTTCTTGCGAATCGGCGTTACTGGCGGCGGATGCAGCGGCTTGAATTATGCAATCGCTTTTGACGACAAGTTCGATGAAACCAAAGATAGCCGCTATGAACAACATGGCGTGGCTGTGGTCGTCGACAAAAAGAGCGCTTTGTATCTGGATGGACTCAAAGTCGATTGGTACCAAAGCTTTGAAAAGCAAGGCTTCGTATTCGACAATCCAAATGCGACCAAGAGCTGCGGTTGTGGAAGCTCCTTCCAAGCGTAAGGCTTACCATGGGCGTAAAGGCCCATCAATAAATTGCGTGGCCTTTACCTCGCAAATAACTTAAGCTCGATCCACTAGCTCGGCCCACAAGGCCGAGCTTTTTTTGTAAATTAGGGTCTGCATAACAGCGTACAGACTTCGCAACGATCGCGATCGATGAGGCAGGCAGTTCGAGTATGGAAGAGCGAATCTACATAATGGGTGTCGGCGATGATGGCTATGAAGGCCTCAGTCGGCATGCACAGAGCTTACTGAATGAAGCGGGATTGATCCTTGGCCCGCCTGGTCTGATCGAGCGACTAAAAATGGTTGCCCAGCCGAAAGAGATAGCCCCCGCCAATCTCGATCGACTTGTAGAACGTTTGGAAGAATCGTTCAACGATCAAAAGACGGTCTTGCTCACTCACGGCGACCCATTATTTTTTGGGACTGCCCGCTATTTGTGCGATCGGTTGGGTAAAGATCGATTTGAAGTTGTCCCTCACGTCAGCAGTATGCAGTTGGCTTTTGCGCGCGTGAAAGAGAATTGGGATGATGCTTATCTCACCAACTTGGCGACACAGCCGCTGGCCCGAGTGCTAGAGAAGATTCGCATCGCTGAGAAAATCGGTATCTTCACCACGGCCGAATTTACACCTGCCGTCATTGCCCAAGCGCTATTGCAAAGCGGCATCGATTATTTTCATGTCTATGTCTGCGAGAACTTGGGTGCCAAAGATGAACGCGTGACGCGTGGATCGTTGGAACAGATCTCTGCTGAGACTTTCGCGCCGCTGAATATCCTGCTGCTGATACGCCAAGCAAATGCTCCCGATCGACCTGTTTCGATGCAAGGGAAACGTCTCTTCGGCAATCCTGATGAACTTTTTTTGCATTCACAACCACGCCGCGGTTTGATCACGCCCATGGAAGTGCGGGCAATCGCCTTAGCTCAACTCGACCTCGGCCCATCCAGTACGGTTTGGGACGTTGGAGCAGGAACAGGTTCGGTATCGATCGAAGCGGCTCAATTGGCAGTTGCTGGTCGAGTGTATGCGATCGAAATGGAAGCTGCCGACTATAACCTATTGATCGAGAATACACGGCGTTTTAACGTCAGTAACGTTTTTCCTGTGTTGGGTGAAGCTCCTCGTGCTTGGCAAGATTTGCCGGAACCGGATGCGGTTTTTCTTGGGGGAACAGGGCGAGCTGTTTCGGATCTTGCCGCAGCGGCTTGGGAACGACTTCGCCCCGGTGGTCGCCTGGTCGCCAGCATGATGAGCCTCGAGAATGTGGTTGTCTTGCAAAGGCAACTGATGGAACACGGTATTGAACCCCAAACATTGATGATCCAACTTTCTCGCAGCACCTATCAATTGGAACAACTTCGCTTGGAAGCCGCCAATCCGAGCTTTTTGGTCATTGCCAAGAAAGAACTGAGCTAAATCTATGTCGGAGATCATTTCGCGTTATGTGGGTGATAGGGCACCATTGGATATCCTCGCCGTGGGCGCTCATCCCGATGATTGCGAAATCGCTTGTGGTGGCACGTTAGCCAAACTGGTGCTGCAAGGTTATCGCGTGGGTATTGTCGACCTTACCAACGGTGAACCAACGCCAAATTGCCCCAGTCCCGATGTGCGTGTAGCAGAAGCTATGGCGGCCGCCGAAACACTGGGTATCCAAGTCCGAGAGATTTTGCCGCTACCAAATCGTCGGCTCTTTGACTCGTTCGACAATCGCGTCGCATTGGCCCAACGAATTCGTTATCATCGGCCAAAGATTGTCATCGGCTTCGGGGACAAAACGCCGCTCGCCTCTCCCGATCATTATCAAGCGACTCTCATTACCGATGCAGCCATATTCTATTCACGTCTTACCAAATGGGATGAGCACTTTGATGGGCTACCTGTACATACCGTACAGCGCCAACTTTACTTTCGATTGCCGTTCGAAAATCCAGCGTTACCTGGCTTCGATTCGCAGGTGACCGTGGATATCAGCGACACACTGGACCAAAAACTGAAATCGATCGCCTGCTACAAAACCCAATTTCCCGCCGAAAAAGCGTATATCTTTGAGCGAGTACGGGGTGCCGCTTGGGCTGCAGGCGGACAGGTCGGAAGTGGTGCAGGTGAAGTGTTCGTCTGCGCCAAACCGCTCTGGGTTAAAGATCTTGTTCAGACCGTTTTGGATTGAACACGATCCCAATCACAACTCTCGATTTGATTTGACATGAGACCATTTAGCACTTTCAACGTAATCCGACAACCTAGCAAGGGAAACTCGCATTGGTTATTGCAATTGCGTTGGGTTGCAGTGGTTGGACAATTGCTGACGATCGCTACTTCGCATTGGATCTTTCATGTCGAAATGCAAGCGTGGACTTTGATCGCCCTAGTCGGCATAACGGCCATCACCAACACGGTCTTTTGGCTCTACTTGCGACAGTTCGACCAGCTTAAGCCCTATGCTCCTCCTGCATTCATAAACGATTGGATCCTCCCCACCATTCTATTGCTGGACATGAATGTACTCACCGCGATGCTCTACTATTCCGGTGGCCCTACCAATCCGTTTCTTTTCTTCTACTTCGTTAACGTTGCCATCGGCAGCATCCTGCTACACTCGACTGCAACTTGGCTTTTAGTCTGCAATGCGGTTATCGGTTTTTTGTTCTTGCTCAACTTTCATCAACCGATCCCCTTATTAAGTGAATCACTCGATTCGCCACAGAGCTCACCCCTACAGCGCTTTAGTTTTTTTATTGCCTTCGTGACCTGCTGTTTGGTGGTAACTCATTTTATTCGCCTGCTTTATCAGCAACTTCTGGAACGTGAACAACAATTACGACGCGTCGAGCAACAAGAAGCCAAGGTTCAACGCCTGGAAGCATTGGCCACATTGGCTGCTGGGGCTGCCCATGAATTGGCCACTCCACTTTCCACGATTGCCGTGGTTGCCAAAGAGCTCTCACGTAGCGTGCCAAAATGGAATGCGCCAGACGCCTTGAAGAGCGATTTGATATTGATTCAAGATGAATTGAAACATTGTCGTACGATATTGGATCGGATGCGGGCCGGGGCAGGGGAGGCTGCCGGAGAACATATTGCTA
>JBILTA010000344.1:0-6079 GCA_044371785.1 Pirellulaceae bacterium
CCGCATGCAACGGCTCCCTATCGTCAGCGATACCAATCCATCGACTTCCTCAAATGTTCCAACTTCGGGGACGTCCGATGAGAGCAAAGGCTCGTACGCATTTGTCAGTCTCGGCTGCCCCAAGAATCTGGTCGACAGCGAACGAATGCTGGGCCTTCTAAAGATCGATGGCTACCAATTGGTAACCGATCCTGAGAAGTCTGACTTTGTGGTGGTTAACACCTGCGGCTTTATCGAAAGCGCCCGCAAAGAATCCATGTCCGCCATCGATCAAATGCTGGAACTAAAACGAGCAGGCAAGATTCGTGGCGTGATCGTATCAGGTTGTCTGGCTGAACGACAGAAAGAAAAATTGCTGGAAGATCGCCCTGACATCGATTGGTTGGTCGGTGTATTCGGACGAGAAGAAATCACTAAAGTGGCAGATCGCTTAATTGGTGGCCTGCACGAGCAGCGTACGATTTTTCGCCCAGCTCCAATCAGGGCATTATCGGATGAACAACGTCTGCAAGTTACACCGAAACATTTTGCATACCTGAAGATCTCCGAAGGCTGTGACCGACTCTGCACCTTCTGCGCGATTCCCAAAATGCGCGGCAAACACGCCAGTAAACCGCAGGATCAAATCATTGCAGAAGCGAAGCAATTAGCGGCATCCGGTGTGCGTGAACTTGTTATTGTCGCACAAGATACCACTTACTATGGCATCGATATGGACGGCAAACCACAACTATCGGAATTGCTTCGCAAATTAGACCAAGTCGAGGGTATTGAATGGATCCGCTTGATGTACTTTTATCCGATGTACATTGACGACGAGCTCCTTGATACCCTCGCAAGCGCTAAGAAAATCCTCCCGTACATTGACATTCCACTTCAGCATATCAATGACATTATGCTCAAACGAATGGCGCGGCGCGTCAATCGTCGCGATACCGAAGCTTTGCTTGCCAAGATGCGCGAGAAGATTCCCAATTTGGTGTTACGCACAACATTCATCACTGGCTTCCCCGGTGAGACGGATGAACAATTTGAAGAGCTATGTCAGTTCGTCGATGGTGCCGGATTTGAAAGAGCAGGGGTGTTCACGTACTCCTTTGAACCAGACACACCGGCTGCCAAATTAGACGATCATCTTACCGACGAGATCAAAGAACAACGTCGTGGCCGGCTCATGGAAATTCAACAAAAGAATGCCTTTGCTTGGGCCGAGTCCCAAGTGGGTTCGACATTAGATGTGATTTTGGACCGCCCAGTCGCTGGTCAAAAAAACGTTTGGATCGGACGCAGTTTTGCTGATGCTCCCGATGTCGATTCGGTCGTGTATGTAACGGGCGAAAAGAACAATCCATTGTCGTCTGGCCAAATTGTGCCATGCGAAGTTGTCATGGCACGCGATTATGACTTAATTGCCGTTGCAGTTGGTAAAGGTCGTTAGTTCGTTTCCTCATCGCCAAACTTACGTAACTTTTTTGCATCATTATGGCAACAGCACCCGCTTTTCGTTGTACGGCTACCCGCAAGCTCACTTTGCTTCGAGCTGCAGGAAAAGATGCTGCTAAGTTCCTAAACAACTTTTGCACCAACGATGTAATGGGCCTTTCGCTTGGTCAGGGATGTGAGGCCTTCTCCTGCGATGCGAAAGGGCGGATCCTGTTTCACTGGACAGTAGCGCACGTCGACAATGCCTATTGGGTGGCGACTCATGCTGAAGTGGGAGAGCGACTCTGGAGTCATCTGGATCGCTATCACTTTCGCGAAGAACTGACCTTAGAAGACTTAAGCCAAACGTGGTCCGAGTTGATTTTGTTTGGATCACCCGCAGAGCCACTCCCTATAACCGAGGCTTGCAATGCAACACAAGCTTCAATGTATGCTGCAGCAACAGTGACGCTTGAAAACCAATGTGGCTGGATGCAGCGACTACCCATTTATGGTTCGCAAGTATTTCATCTCTACGGGCCGAACGAATGGCTGCATCATGTTGCTACAGTCGTTATGAACCGCGACTCATCGGTCGACGATAGTGAACTGGATCGACGAAGAATCGCAATGGGATGGCCGTTGGCCACTCGGGACTACGATGACAAAACGATCCCACAAGAATTGAATCGAGACGCTGTAGCCATTTCCTTCAACAAAGGTTGCTACCTCGGCCAAGAAACGGTAGCTCGACTGGATGCATTGGGACAAGTGCAACGCAAATTGGTTGGCTTTACGTTCAAAAACAAACTACCCACGACTCCTTTTGTGGCAAAACAAGATGAAAAGGAAATCGCAACTGTTTCTTCTTGGAGTTCGTTTCCCGCAATGAATCAATACATTGGTATTGGCTTTGCAAAACGAAGTCATTTCCAACCGGGCTGTATACTTGGTTCTTCAGACAATCCAATCACGGTTACTTCGTTGCCGATCATGAACGATATCGAAGAACGTTAATACGAAAGCACTCACGGTATATGGCTCAGCATCAGGTCGACTTTGCCATCATCGGCGGAGGTATCGTAGGCTTAGCCACGGCGTATCAGATTTCGAATCATTATCGTGATGCAACGATTGCTTTACTGGAAAAAGAAAACCAAGTCGCCGCTCATCAGTCCGGCAGAAACTCGGGCGTTTTGCATTCTGGCATCTATTACAAGCCTGGTTCATTAAAGGCCATCAATTGCCGCGAAGGCAAGTTGCTCATGGAGGCCTTTTGTCGAGAGCATTCCATTCGATATGAAACCTGTGGCAAGGTCATTGTCGCCCTAGATGAAAAAGAACTCCCGCTCCTCCAACGAATCTATGAGCGTGGACAGGGAAATGCTGTCAAGTGCGATAAGATTGATCAGAAACAGCTTAAGGAACTAGAGCCGCATGCCGCCGGAATCGCTGGCATTCATGTCCGCGAAGCGGGGATCGTCGATTATCCCGGTGTATGCCGGCGCTTGGCGGATCTCTTGCGCGAACGCGGACACCAAGTTTGGTTAAACGCCGAAGTTGTAGGTATCAAGCAACAAGCGGAACAAGTTGAACTTTCGACCCGCAAAGAAACGCTGCAAGCTCGCTATGTGGTCAATTGTGGCGGCCTGCAGAGTGATCGTCTCATTCGCATGTCGGGTGATACACCTCCGGCAAAAATTGTCCCGTTTCGGGGTGAGTATTACCAACTCAAACCCCAGTACGGGTATCTATGCAAGAACCTGATTTATCCCGTCCCTGACCCAGAATTTCCTTTCCTAGGTGTCCATTTCACCAGGATGGTTGATAGCTCAGTCGAGTGCGGCCCCAATGCCGTGTTGGCATTGGCTCGAGAAGGCTACAACTGGCTCACCGTGAATCCAAAGGATTTACTCGAGAGCCTCTCCTATTCCGGTTTTCTGAAAATGGCCCGAAAACACTGGAGCAAAGGATTAGGGGAAGTCCAACGTTCGTTGTCTAAGGGAGCTTTCGTTCGCGCTTTGCAACGTTTGGTACCGGAACTTCGGGAAGAATTTTTGATTCCCTGCCGGGCAGGTGTGCGAGCCCAAGCAGTTACCGCTGACGGCGCCTTGGTGGATGATTTCTTGTTCCTCAGAAAAGAGCGTATCATACACGTCTGTAACGCCCCGAGCCCCGCCGCAACTGCTTCCTTAAAGATCGGTGAGACAATTTTGGCAGAACTTCAACAGATAGTGCTGCCAGATGAAAACTAGAATAGAAAATGAGGGTAGTACCGCATAAAATACCTTCATTGAGGCAACTATTCACCTCCCAGAAAAATCCTCCATATGACCGACCCCGGGCAACATCGTAAAAAGCCGTCGCAGGATGCCGAATTGATCGGCAAGAAACTCGGTCCATATCAGATTCTGCAACGTATCGGCCAAGGCGGAATGGCTGAAGTGTTTCTCGCCGTTCATGAGCGGCTGCATAGACAGGTTGCTATCAAAGTCTTGAGACTGGAATTGGCAACTTCAACCAATTTGCAACGCTTCTTGCAGGAGGCTCGCGCTTCGGCAGCCTTGGTCCATCCCAATATCGTTCAAGTATACGATATTGGCCAACATGAAAATCTAAACTACATCGCACAAGAGTATGTCGCCGGTGTTAATCTCAAAGAGCATTTGCAAAAGGCTCCACGCCATCGACTCGGCGTGCGCGAGACTCTAAGTATTCTTTTGCAAGTTACCGCAGCCTTGCAACAATCGAGTATCGCTGGGATTGTGCACCGTGATATCAAGCCAGAAAATATCCTTCTGACCCCAAAAGGTGAAGCCAAGGTTGCCGACTTTGGGCTTGCCCGAGCAGCGCATTTTGATTCCGGCGAGCTGACTCAAGTCAACATGACTTTGGGTACGCCACTTTATATGAGCCCAGAGCAGATTCGCGGTGAGAACGTCGACCCGCGCAGCGACTTGTATTCGTTGGGGGTTACACTGTATCACATCCTCAGTGGCCGCACACCGTTTCAAGGTGACACGCCTCTAAGTCTTGCGGTTCAACACTTGCAGTCCCCCCCACCCAGTCTTTTGGAACTTCGCCCCGACCTCCCGAAACCACTAGTCGACATGGTCATGCGATTGATGGCCAAAGATGCTAAAGATCGCCCGAGTTCCCCTACCGAGTTACTCACCGAACTGGAGGAACTTCGGAAACAACTCCAGCCTGAGCTTTGGCCTACAACGCTCATTCCCTTACCTACGGTTCAACCTCACATTCAGGTGAATAGTTCCGTACATGCGGCCACTGTTGCTCTTTCCAAAATTCATCGCTCGCGGTCGAGATGGTTACCCTTCGTCGGAATTGCAGCACTTACCTTCGTCATGGGTACGCTAGGCTATTACGGATACTTGCAAGCCAATCCTTCTCCATTGCCCGTTCAGCAAACACCACCGATCGTTCAGCGACAGGATAGTGTACAGAATCAGTATCTTTTTGCGCTAATCAACAATACGGAACTGCATTGGAGAGCAGTTTCTGACTATTTTCCAACAAGTGCGAATGAACTGAATCGAGTCTACGGAGCCAAAGCCAATTTACAACTCGCCAAATGGTATCGAGATCATTCGCTAGAGTCCAAAGCCATCGCGATTCTCAAGCGATTGAAAGGACAACAAGTGCCCGTCTTCTGTCACATTATGGCTTCAATCGAATTAGCTTCCATTTATCGCCAACAAGGTGACGAGAAAAACAGCGATTTTGAGCTGTCGGAAGCACTGCAACTTTCGTCGCAGCTCGATGATTCACAGAAGAACGAAATCAATCGCCGGCTCCCTGAGAACTTAAGCGGTCTATGGCAAACCACTTAAAGCCCGGAGACTTGCGCACACTTTCGCGAACATTCTAGAGACTTAGCCTCCATGCCACTCTTCTCGAAGCACCAAACGATTCACTGGATCACTTTTGCGATTCTCTTGACTACAGCTGGTATACAACGTCTCCCGGCACAACAAACCAGCACACCCACAAACCAGAGCCCAACCCCACTACCATCTGGCATAAAACGTAGCGCCGTCGAAGGGATTGAGAACTTCATCCAAGTATCCGAACGAGTCTATAGCGGAGGCGAACCGACGTCCGAAGGCCTAAAACATCTACAAAAGCTTGGAGTGACATACTTACTCAGTGTCGATGGCCTATCACCCGATCGTGATACCGCAGAAAAACTGGGAATGAAGTATGTGCATATACCAATGGGCTACGATGGAATCGATTCCAAACAGATACAGGATTTTGTGACATTGATGGCCCATCACCAGGGCAAGCTGTTTGTCCATTGTCATCACGGCAAACATCGTGGCCCAGCTGCAGTTGCAGCCTGCCTTATCATCTCCAAAGAAATGACCAAAGAGCAAGCAGTTCAGTTCATGCTGGGAGCTGGTACTGGTAAAGACTACCAAGGCTTGTGGAAGTCAATCGCTGACTTGGATGTAACGTCGTACCAACCACAAGACCTTTCAAAACTGCTCGTACGCTCGAACGCAAAAACCATGGCGCAATGGATGGCCGAATTGGATCGATCCTGGGAAACCCTACAGGAACAACAAAAAAAGCCCGATGCAGAACTAAGTACGGCTCAGCTCCTCATTGTTATGGAAGCCTTTCGCGAGTCGGC
>JBILTA010000343.1:0-6079 GCA_044371785.1 Pirellulaceae bacterium
TCTCCCTCCGATCTCCACTTCTCCCACTCCATTGCTGGTGATCGTCGGATCCATTCGCAACAGCAAACTGGCGAGATGTTGTGTATCGCTGGGAGCTGCAAGTGTTACTACACCTGCTAGCTCAGCATACTCTTGTGCAATCGACATACTCGCTGCGCCTCCAAGCGATAGCCCCATGAGCGCTACGGGAGCACGAAAGTGCTCCGTCATGAAAGCCATGGCGTTGCGAAGGTCCTGGCGTGTGGTCGAGAAATTTGTGGAGCTGAAGTCTCCTTTGCTTTCACCTAGCCCGGTGAAATCAAATCGCAACACACCAAAGCCATGTTGTGCCAATGAACGACTTATGCGCACAACCGCCTTGATGTCCTTGGTGCAGGTAAAGCAATGGGCGAAGATCAGATAGTCTTTTGGTTCCGACTCGGGCATATCCACGATACCCGCTAACATCTCTCCACTATGACCCGCAAAATAGACCCGTTGGCTTTGTCGCAATGGTATCATCGAACTAACTTCACTTGACCAAAAAGGAAACCGCTCCTGTATCAAAAATGATACAGGAGCGGTCAGAATGCTTGGAGTGCTGGTGAGTAAAAATTAAGCAGCTGGTGGTTCGACGCAATTGATGCGACCCGCGCGAAACGCGTCGGCCATCGCTCGCGGTACTTCAGCCTCAGCCAATACCAATCCAGCTCGGTTCTCGGCAACTTTAGCTCGCATCTCTTGTTCGGATGCGATTGCCTCTGCACGACGTTGTTCGGCGTGGGCACGAGCCACACGCACGTCGGCTTCCGCTTGGTCAGCTCTCAATCGAGCGCCAATATTTTCACCCACATCGATATCTGCAATGTCGATCGAGACGATTTGGAACGCGGTATGGGCGTCCAAGCCGCGATCGAGAACAGTACGTGAAATCATATCTGGATTTTCAAGAACCGCTTCATGGTTCTCTGCTGAACCGATCGAGCTAATA
Source organism: Pirellulaceae bacterium (assembly GCA_044371785.1). Taxonomy (GTDB): domain Bacteria; phylum Planctomycetota; class Planctomycetia; order Pirellulales; family Pirellulaceae; genus JAFLCP01. The sequence goes on from JBILTA010000343.1 coordinate 971, forward strand.
ATACTTTCGCCCACACGAGCGATAATCGTTTCTTCGGTGGCTCCACCGATCAGCTGTTCCAGGTTGGTACGAACCGTTACGCGAGCACGCACGCGAAGTTCAACACCGTTGCGAGCGATGGCGCTAATCGTGGTACGACCGCTCTTCTTGGGATCAGGGCACTCGATGACTTTAGGAAGAACGCTCGTTCGAACGGCATCCAATACGTCGCGACCTGCCAAGTCAATGGCCGCTGCCCGGTCAAAGTCTAATTCAATACCAGCACGTTGAGCTGCGATGATCGCGTTGATAATGTTCATCACATTACCACCCGCCAAATAGTGAGCTTCCAAGCGTTGCGTTGAGATACCATTTTTGCGGCCGATATCTAAACCAGCTTGAGCCGCCATAATCTTCGCGTTCACAATCACTTGTGCTCGAACTTGCCGTAGGTACATTCCAATCAAGCTTTTCATGCTCACATCAGCGCTTGACATGAACGCCTGAAACCACAAAGCACCGAATGCTAAAAAAAGAACGGCAGCGATCAGCACAAAAAAGCCTAACCCAACAGCCACGCCTAAGAGTACGAGGTTGAATATGCTAATATCGCTAAAGTCCATGAGGGCACCCATTGAGAAAGGAATTCTGTTGCCGGTTTAAACGTCAGCATTTGCAATCGGTAAATTGTAGCACAATTTGTGGGTACCCCAACGCAGAAGGTGTAAAGTTACTAATTAATCGATCCAACCCCCACCTAGAACGCGATCCTCTGCATAGATAACGGCCAACTGTCCTGGCGCAACCCCATAACATGGGGAGTGAAATCGGGCCTCGAACGAGTCGGTTTGTACCGATTTTTCCGGATTTTTTTCGTTTTGCGCGCCTAACTCCTCTTCGTTTTGTTTCAGCCTAGCTGGGACAGTCACCGTGGCCGCTTGGGCCGTGCTGTTGTACCGGATTTGAACGGCAGCCTCGAACGAACCTGCGGAGCGGTTCACCAACCAGTTGGTCCGGTGGGCTGTCAATAAATCCACACCCAGCTCTTCCTTCTTTCCAATGACGACACGAGCCGATTGGGGTTCAATACGTATCACGAAATAAGGCTCACCCATCGCCACGCCAATTCCTTTACGCTGGCCAATCGTGAATTGCTCAATACCGTCATGTTGCCCGACAACACGCCCCGTTGTGGTAACAATGTCACCTGACGTATTGATACCCGACTTGCTTCGCACAAATTCACCATGATGGCCGCTGGTTACGAAACAAATTTCTTGGCTGTCCTTTTTGTCTGCGACTCGTAGTCCAACCTCAGCGGCCAGCGCCCGAATTTCTGTCTTGCGATAACCTCCGATGGGCAACATCATGCGTGGTAGAAGACTCTTTGAGATTCCTGCCAACACGTACGATTGATCTTTGTCATCATCGATACCGCGAAACAAGCCTATCCCGTCTTCGGTTGGTAACAGTCTCGCATAATGTCCGGTCGCCACATAATGGGCATCAACGCTATCAGCATAATCAAACAACCGGCCAAACTTCAGCCAATTGTTGCATTGCACACATGGATTGGGGGTACGGCCATGTTGATACTCGTCCACAAAATAGTCGACGATACGCTTGAAGTCAGCTTGTAAATCGAGCGCATAAAACGGAATGCTCAAACGGTCCGCAACCTTACGAGCATCTGCCGCGTCGCTGGCGCTGCAACAACCTTGCTTGTGGTCCGCACGACCTTGCAAAATCGGTAACAGTGGGTTCGGCTTGCCATCGCTCAACTTACAAGCAGCAGCCGACTCTTCTCCATGTCGCATGAACACACCGATCACTTCATAGCCCTGTTGCTGCAACAAAAGAGCTGCGACAGAACTATCGACCCCACCACTCATCGCCAAGACAACGCGATTGCTTGATACCATAACCGGCTCAATAACCTTCCCGCAAATTTCAATGTAAATCTAAATAGCTTCTGGATCGAACTGTAGCTCAAGCAAAGACGACTTCGTCGTCGATCAGTTCGAGCGGCGAGTAGAAGGGATGACGAGATTCTTTGTAAGGATTGTTCTTGCGGGTGTTATAACAACAAATTAAACCCCAACGTGGGTGTTCGCTCGTGTTTTGGTCTGAACGATGAAGCACATTACCATGGAAGAACAAACCATCACCTGGTTCCATTTCCGCATACACGACGGGGAGTCGTTCCAGCACTGCGGCGACACGCTCTGCGTCAGCACCCGTCTGTCCACCCACTTTGCCATGATCCATGCGGCCCAGATGATGTGACCCGGGCACTACCTGCAAACAGCCATTTTCGCGCGTCGCGCGATCGATCGCGATGTAACAACTTGCCATGGTCGGATAAAGACAACCAAAGTTGTACCAATATCCATAATCTTGATGCCATTCCCAAGCGCCACCCACTTTGGGTTCCTTGAGCATCATCTTGTGATGATAGTGATAAACTTCATCCTTTAAAAATAAGCTCATGTTGGCAGCGACACGTTTGGATGCCACAATCCGGCTATAAATATCATCTTCGAGTTGATTGCTGAGGGCCAATGTCGTTGTGCCACCCTGAGCATCGGACCGACTTGTAGCTCGTTCGCGGATTCGTTGATCGCCACGCGAAATGGCACTCAATTGCTCCACTTCTTGTGGTAAGAAGAGTTGTCGGACGAGCACATAACCTTCGTCTGCAAATAACCGAACATCGTCGGCTGAGGCACGATAATAAGTCATTGTGGATAACCCACTAAGGGAGAGTGATAATCGAGGGAGAAATTCAGTAACCGTTCAATCTGGGCACTGTTACTTCAAGGACATTTGCCTTTGCCGGTAATATTTTAAACCAGGTATGAAAAAGCAAAGTCCTGCGATTATACCAAAGATCATGTGTGCGTAATCGGGGAATACGGCCATCAAAACGCTGGTTCCCAGCAATACGGCCGCCTGAACATAAAAAACTCCTGATAACATCGCCGCTTTCACCAGAAAAACCATACTGCTGACAACACCGAGCAACGGCGACAAAGTCAGCGGCTTTAAATTCAGCCACCATTCAAACGGATAAAGCATGGCGATAGCGATCATGCTCGCACCCCAAAGGTGTGCAATCTGGCGTTCCACAAATGTTACCGGTCCCATACGGTGACGCATCGCCCAAAATACTGCGGCCCAGGCACCCAAGCCAATCGTCCATAAACCACCGTAAGCCAACCGATTCTCAACCCCTGCCCAATCCAAGGCCTCGGTCAACAAACACCAAACCAGCAACACCAAGCTATGCCACATCCAGAGCAAGCCCCAGTTTTCCAGAACCGCCGCGTGATGGGTCTCCCGCAATACACGAGCCAATACCTGCGTGAAGCGGCCACTTCGGGCCATCACCGGCTCATCACGCAAGAAAGCCTCTAAGTCGCCAGCGAACTCGCCTGCTGTGGAATAACGAAGATCGGGTGGTTTTTGCAAACATCGAATCACTACCATTTCCAGATCGCGATCGATTTTGGGTTCGAGCACCCGCGGCGGTATGGGCTCCTGCTCCAAAATCTTTAGTGCCAACTCCAATGGCGAGTCTGCCACCAGCGGTGGGCGCCCGGTCAACGCATGATAGAGCACTGTTCCCAAGCTATACACATCCGACGTCGGGCCAAGTTGATTCGACCGACCCGAAGCTTGTTCGGGTGACATGTAGCTCGGCGTTCCGAGAATCGCTCCCGTTCGTGTCAAATGATCGTTGGCATGAAAGAACTTGGCTAAACCAAAATCGGTAACCTTCGCGTTGCCATATTCATCGAGCAAGATGTTCGAAGGCTTGATATCGCGATGCAAGATCCCTTGCTTGTGTGCATAATCAATCGCTCGGGCCACCGTGGCAATCAAAGCAGCCGCTTGTCTCTGGCCAATTGGACCACTTCGCAACCGCTGCGCTAATGTCTCGCCGCGAATAAACTGCATGCTGAAAAACGGGGTCCCATCGAACTCACCCACTTCGTACACTTGAACGATTCCAGGGTGTTCCAGTCGAGCTGTAGCTTCTGCTTCAGCTAAGAACCGCTGGTGATCTTCGGGAGAATTTAAGCGATCTTGTTGAATCATCTTGATCGCTACTTCGCGACCCAAGTTGACTTGTCTCGCGCGGAACACGATTCCCATGCCCCCCTGCCCTACTTGTTCGAGCAGCTCATAGTCGCCGATCGAGTAGGGAAGTTGTGGTGGCCAAACGCCCGAATCGGAACCTGCAAAGCCACCCTGCTTGGCTTGATTAATGCCGACAGCTTCAGTAACAAGTACCGTTCCCCATAGATACTTCAGCTCAGCCGCATGCTCAGGATATTCTTCGCAAACCTTGGCGATATCGACATGTTCTCCCCGCTGAGCTCGATCGGCGAGTTCCGTCAGAAGTAAAGCCAGCTTCTCATCGTTTTGCTCTTGCGAATCAACCGCTTGAGTTTCAGAGAGATAGATGTCGCGTTTAGAAGATTCCATGCCAACACCAATTTGCGATTCGCATTTTCCTGGTTGAAGTGTTGACTCTAGTGGGTCGAAGAATTCGATTGATCAATGATCTCACGCAATCGACGTAAGGCACGCAGGTATCTCATGCTCGCCGCTGGTTCAGTCAATTCTAACGCAGCCGCGATATCTTGGTTGCTCAACTGCTCATAATGCCGCATCAATAGAATCTCTTGATCGATGGAAGGCAAAAGCTCAATGGCCGCTTCAATTTGTTTTGCAATCTCGCGTTGAGTCGCAGCGGCAGCAGGTGTTAGTGATGGGTCGCATAATGCACCAGCGAGTTCCATCGTGGAATGATCGTTGTCTCCGTTAACTACCAACGGCTGTTCGCGGTCTATGCTGCGTTTGGCAGACACACGATGACGCCGATGCGCATCGATAATGCGATCCTTGGCAATCTGACGAACCCACAAATGAAATGCCATGATCGGATTATCAAGATAATCCTTTAAGCGGCGATTGGCCTCAATGAGAACCTCTTGTACAACATCACTCACATCCACCCGACGCTGAATCTTCTGATCCAAACGAAGCTGAATCATCCTGCGTAGGCCATCTCTATGACGGTCCAGTAAGGACTCAACCGCTTGTGGGTTACCCTCTTTCGCT
>JBILTA010000345.1:0-6062 GCA_044371785.1 Pirellulaceae bacterium
GGCGGTTCAGTTCTAACAGCCGATCCAAAGTCTTTAAGTTGTTCGGCATTCGAGCCGTAATCTGTTCTTTGGTCAAATTCTCGGTAAGTGAAACCTTGATCGTGCGATCAAACGGCAATTGTCCCTGGTGCACTTTCTTCAGGATTTCCACCGTTTGGCGCATCGCATAGTCACTGCCAAGCACGGCCTTACGGAAACGCTTGCGATTGATTTCGATTTTCTTCGCCAAAGAAATCTCTTGTTCGCGAGTCAGCAGCGGAATCTCTGACATTTGGCTTAGATACAACCGGATCGGATCGTTTGTCAAACGTGGCATTTCACCACTCGCCAACGAATCTTCTTTTGAAGACGCAGCGTAGGCAGCAACAGGAGCGTTGGGATCGGCGTCTACCAATTCCAGCCCCATTTTGTCCAGCACGTTCAAGAGTTTGTCGAGGTGATCCGAACTAAATCCTTCGTTCGGCAAGTAGCGGTTCACTTGTTCGTAAGTAATGAAGCCTTGTTCTTTGGCTTTCTCGATCAATGTCTGTAAATCAATATCCATAGGTTCCACAATCGAACTCCTTTTCGATGCAGTTCACGCATTGCTGCGCGGATAAGGGCGGGTAATGAATGCGACACCAATCAATCGATAATCGTGGTACACTATGCCTGCTGGGTTGCGGGAGGTTTCGCACGAGCGGCCGGCTCCTGCCTGGGCGCTGACGAACTGCCGCGAAGGTTTGGGTCTTACCTCAGGATTGTGTATCCGTATTACCAATTGTTTTCGTCACCAAGCCGTGTCGCAATTGGGCTTGGCGAACCAAATCTTGAAGGACGTCTAACGCCTCTTCATCGGACAGTTTGGACTCCTCTAACGTTCGAATAATTTCTTGTTGGGTCTTCTCGACAACTTGTTCATGCCAACGGTCCAATAACGCTTGCAATCGATGATAGGCTTCGATCGGTTTACGTTTGGCTTTCCGGTAGCAATCTTCTTCAAGTGATACTAGCACGCTCTTCAGTGAAGGCTCTTCGGTACTGGATAAAACCGAAGCGAATTCCAGTGAATCACCAGCCATCTCCAATCGCTGATAAATCGCTAATAATTCTCGCGCACAATCGCAACTGAGTTGATTCAGGGCAATACGCTCTAATGCCAAAGGCACCAGATCGGCTTGCAAAATCAAGATCTCAAACAGTTCACGATCCATCACACTTAGATCAGTAAAACGATATTGCTTCGCCGTTGCAACCTCAGTTGGTGAATCTGCTTTCAACCAACGAGCCGCATCGGTCTGCGGTTTCTCGCGAATTTGCTTCAATCGCTGACGTAGTTCGGGCTCCGCCACATGAAAATGTCGCGATAATCGCGATAGAACTTGGGTTTGTCTCAATTGGAGAGCTTCGTCACCCGTGATGCTAGCACGAGGGGCTAGCGCTATCGTCGAAAGAATTTCTTCAAGCGCTTTATTGGCTCGATGTGTATCCAGCAAGGGATCAATGCCGCGACATGACACGCGAATCTTGTGCTCCAACGCATCAACGGCTTCGTCAAGTAGCGACTGAAAGGCATCTGCCCCTTGTTGCAAAAAATAGTCGCAGGGATCCAAACCCGCTGGGAGAGTCAAAATCCTGAGGTTCATCTGCGCCGCGACAAAAAGCTCTAGCACTTCATTGGTTCGGCGTTGACCTGCCTCATCACCATCCAGAATCAATATGACTTCGTCGCAGAAGCGACGCAGCAAACGTATATGTCCTGTTCCTAACGCTGTACCGCATACGGCCACTGCATTATGCACGCCATATTGGTGAGCCATCATTACGTCGGTGTAGCCTTCCATCACCAATGCACGTCGACTCTTGCTGATGGTGTCACGCGCCATATCCAAGCCAAAGAGTTGATGACTCTTCGAATAAAGCCGTGTTTCGGGTGAATTTATATACTTGGCAGCTTCGGTTGAGCCAGGGAGAACACGTCCACCGATAGCAATGGATTGCCCCTGCGGATCGCGAATTGGAAAAATAACGCGTTCACGAAAACGGTCATAACGCGAACCACGTTCACTCCGTCCAAGAAATCCAGTTGTTTCCAAGTTGGCAAGCGAAACCTGGGCTTCACCTGCTCGCCGTAACAACCAATCCCAACTCGCCGGCGCAAAACCGATTTGAAATTTCTCTAACGTATTTTCGTCGAGACCACGTTCTTTAAGATACAGTCTTGCCTTCTCAGCTTCGCTGGCAGTGGTGAGAAACTTGCGATACTCCCGACATGCCCAAGTGACTGCTTGATAGAGCATGCGTTTGTCATCAGGCGAAAGATTGGGACGCCCAGATGCATCTTTGCTCTCAATCGGAATACCGGCTCGTTCGGCCAGCATTCGCAAAGCTTCGGGAAAGGTAATTCCTTCACGCTGCATCGTGAAGCTAAAGACATCGCCACCTAAATCACAAACCCAACATTTCCAACTCTGGCGTTCAGGGTTAATTTGGAGGCTCGGCCGACGATCGTCGTGCCAAGGGCAGCGCGCAACAAATCCCCGACCTTGACGGCGCAGGTCTAGATAGCTGCCCATCAGGTCTACAATGTCGACGGCGCGACGTACGCGTTCTTTTAATTCTTGATCAATGGTGAAGGACACCGGCACCTCCTGTGGCAATCAGGTTGGACCACCGGGAATCCTCCCCGCTCCAAAACCCTGGCCGCAGTGTCACTTCGTCTGGGATAATTTCCCAGCAGAACACAACGCCTCCTAATTCGCTGTGCCCAGGTTATCGCTAACACGGCTCGGATCATAGTCAGGTTTGAACTGCGGAGTCAACGTCGAAATCCGAAGCCTTGGATTCTTTCACCTCCAACCCTTAATAGCAAGAGAGTCCGCTAAGTTGGGGGAGACGACAAATGTGGCATTTTGCGATATTCTTTCTCGTGCCGCAGCCTGTTCAGGCAAGAAGCCTGTTCAGTACCGTTGTGGCCCCAAATTGCACTGGAAAGTTTGTACATCGTTTGAAATCCCAGGAAACGACATGCCAACCATCGTCGACGCTCAAGTCCTTTACCGTCCACTCAATGAAACCCTGAAGTTTTTGCCAGAGGGACCGTATCCGCTTCAGTCCGACCGCTTCTCCTGGGTGGCTATTCAGCACGCCCCCGATGCCCGCACCGGTTCGCTGTGTGTCTTGGATTTGGTGACGAAAGCGAATTACGCTTATCCTCTTCCCGGTCGACCTGGCTTTGCGTTTCCAACCAACCAACCGAATCGATTTGTCATCGGCCTCGAACGATCATTAGGTATTTTTGACACCATCGAAAAATCGTGGACCACGTTTTGTGATGGCGTTGATGCCGATATCGAAAACACCATTATCAATGATGGGGTAATATTCGACGGCAATCTGATTTTTGGGACCAAAGACCTTGAATTCAAAACGCGCAAGGCGGGACTCTACTTGTGGCGAGCCAAAGATCGCAAGTTAATCGCGCTCCGCCGCGATCAGATTTGCAGCAATGGTAAAGCAGTTCGCAAACTTGCGGATGGATCTTGGCAATTGCTCGACATTGATTCGCCAACGAAAAAAATCGTCGGTTACACCATCGACATCGAAAAAGGTTCACTCTCAGAACCAGCAACGCTAGTGGATTTGACCAATGACATCGCCGTCCCCGATGGCATGATCCTCACTCCGAACGATCAATACTGCATTGTGAGCATGTACAATCCGAATCCTGCGGAGCATGGCGAAACACGTGAGTATCGATTGTCCGACGGCAAGCTCTGTCGTGTCTGGAGGACCCTAGGTTCGCCTCAGAATACTTGCCCCCAATTGGTGCTCCATGATGGGAAAGTAAAGCTGATCATCACGACGGCAATCGAGCACATGCCTGCTGAGCGAAGAGATGCATCACCGGAAGCGGGCAATTTGTTTTGGGGTGAAACGCCATTCCAAACCCTCTCCCCTTGCCCAGTCTTTCCTGAACCCAACTGAGTGATTTGGCATCTCACTGATTAGATTGTAACTCTTTTTCCAATATAGGCCTCCACCCAGAGGCAAAGACATGTCCCAAAATGAGTCGCCCGAAAACGAATCGTCAAATACGAATTCGCAGCCCAAGATATTTCAAGTTAGTTGTGCCATCGATGGTATTGAGCCCCCCGTGTTTCGGCGTGTCCAAGTGCGTGATTGTAGCCTAGCAAAATTGCATGAAATTTTGCAGGCCGCCTTGGGATGGCAAAATCGACAACTGCACTATTTCGATATCGAAGGACGCGAATATACGGCCGACCGCAAAGCCATCGCCGAATTTGAATGGGAAAACTCTGCGCGCATTACGTTGAGCCAACTATGGAAAAAAGGCATCAGTGAATTTAGCTATGTGTATGATATGTCCCATAACTGGGTGCATTCCATCGTGATCGAAGGCCCTGAAGACCGTGAGCCGCGAACACATTATCCCTATTGCGTCGAAGCCGAACGAGCTTGTCCCATTGAAAACTGCTCCGGGCCAAAACAATACGAACAATGGCTGCAAGCCTGGGGGAATCCTGGGCACCCACAGCACAAGATCGTCTGCGATCGACTGGGAACCTCGTTTGATCCCGAAATTCGCTCGCTCGATCCAATTAACGAGAAATTGAAGCGAATTCGAAACTAAGTGTGCGAACCGCTGCACACTTGGGCTGCTGTCTCGAAATGCGTTGCCGCAGGGAGTATACTGAGAGCAGGTTGATCCCTCCTTCCATTTTCCCTCCCTCATGAGACTTCGATGATGCGGACAGTAATGCTCGCTTTTGGACTTTCGCCGGTCGTCCTTTGGGGATTGGTTTTCGGTTTGGCCAGCCCCCAACAACTCAGCGCCCAACAACCCAGCCCCCAGCAACCCAGCCCCCAGCAACCTGAGTCTGCAGCTAACTCCAAGCCGGGGACTGTCGCGAAACTAGATTTCAATCGCGATATCCGACCGATCCTTTCCAATAACTGCTTTCGTTGTCACGGTCCCGACGAAGCAGAACGTGGAGGTGGTGGTGCACATGGCTTGCGACTCGATACACCCGACGGCCTGCGCGCGGATCTCGGTGGTCATTTCGCTGTTGTGCCTGGTAAGCCAGCAGAAAGTCATATCCTCGCACGAGTGCTTAGCGAAGATGCCTCCGAAGTGATGCCACCCCCTGAAGCTGGTACAAAGCTCACACCGGCTGATGTTGAACTATTGAAACAGTGGATTGAGCAAGGTGCACCCTTCTCAATGCACTGGTCTTATGTAGTTCCACAACGGCCCGCACTACCCGAATTACATGAGCCATCCGATCAAGCTTGGGTAAAGAATGCCATTGATCACTTTGTGCTGCAGCGATTGAAGCAAGAAAAGCTGTTGCCGCAAAATGAAGCCGATAAATACGCACTCATTCGTCGCGTCGCCTTGGACGTCACGGGCTTGCCACCAACATCGGAAGAAGTGCAAGAGTTTGTCAACGATTCCGCCAACAACGCTTATGAGAAGATGGTCGATCGGTTCCTGACAAAAGAGGCGTACGGCGAACATTGGGCACGCATGTGGCTTGATCTAGCCCGTTACGCAGATTCGGCAGGCTATGCCGATGATCCTCCGCGAACCATTTGGGCTTATCGTGATTATGTGATCCAAGCTTTCAATAAGAATTTGCCCTTTAATCAATTCACGATCGAACAAATCGCAGGCGACTTACTGCCAAACGCAACGGACGATCAGAAAGTCGCTACAGCCTTCCATCGCAATACGCTCACCAATAATGAAGGTGGTACAAACGATGAAGAGTTTCGCAACGTAGCTATCGTGGATCGCGTCAATACGACCTACGCCGTATGGATGGGGACGACAATGGCTTGTGCTCAATGTCATACCCATAAATACGATCCACTCACTCAAAAAGAATTTTATCAGTCCTTTGCGTTGTTCAATAACTCCGAAGATGCCGATCGCGGTGATGAATCACCGTTGTATGAGATTTGGACCAAAGAGCAATTGGATAAACGTCAATCGCTTCAGCAGCAGATTGCTGATGATCAAAAAATTCTCGACACGATGACACCCGAACTTCTTCAAT